>CAZIJT010000052.1:5851-15364 GCA_964539595.1 uncultured Thiohalophilus sp.
AATTTATAACTGAACAAGGTTACCTCGTGCCTATGAGCACAGGTAAACCAGAAAAATTTAAGTCTACGGGATTCTATCAGGCTTTGCGGGCAAGCAGGTCAAACGGGGGGGAATAATTAGGCAATCAAATCAATGGGCTGGCGTCCTTCGTGGCCTTGATCACGTTCTCCATCACGCACCGACTGTGCCTGCTGCTCGTGCATCACACGCTGAGCGTCACGGTTTTCCTGCTCAGCGTAAGTCTGCCGAACCCGCTCCCGCGTGGCGCGCACCTGCAAACGGGGATCAGGCTGGGTTTCCTCACGGCTTTCAAGCGCAAAAAATCGGGCTTCACTGCCCTGCGCCGCTGATTGCGTCGCCTCACGATCCTGCTCAGACCGTGCGACTTCCCGGCTGGAAAACTCTGCCTCACGCTGATCCGCACGGCTATCACTTCGCTGTGACGCCTCGACACTACGCTCATGGCTGACTGGGGATGATTTAATTTCCATACTCCCATTTTAGCCTAATCATCTGATAATCAGGCATAAACAGGTCAAATTTTATGCACTTTATTTTAGTGCGTTACATCACGGAATTTAGACAAGATATTGTTTTAGCTTGATTTTTATAAATAGCAGGTATAAAACGTTTATACCTGCTCAAACTGGAAAATGCCTGCATGCCACACCAGCGAGTCCTCTCTTTCCCTCCTCTGTTATTGGTTCTATTGTTCGGTCTGGGGCTATCTGCCTGTGGCACACTGCGCACGCCAAACTCAGGCAACTCGGCTGAAAAGCTAAAAATAATCAACACGGCTCGTCAGCAACTTGGCATTGCCTATCAGTATGGTGGCAGCACGCCCGCCTCTGGCTTCGATTGCAGCGGTCTGGTGCATTATAGTTACCGTCAGGCCGGGCTGGCCATACCACGCACCTCAAAAGAGCAATACCGGCAGGCGCGACCGGTGAGCCGCCGCCATCTGCAAGCGGGTGATCTGATTTTTTTTCGCAACCGTTACGGCAGCTTTGTTTCACATGTGGGGATGTATCTGGGTGAAGGCGAATTTATTCACGCCCCCTCCAGCGGTAAAAAAGTCACTATCAAACGGCTGGACACGGGCTACTGGAAAAAACATTTCTATGCGGCTGGCCGTTTTTACTGACGCTGGTAGGCATTGGAATCTACGAAGGTTTTGAACAAATCTTTATCCAACTTACCCTGTTTCACTTCCAGCTCAATCAGATCCAGGGCACGCACGCTATCCAGTCCCTGCCGGTAAGGCCGATCACCGGCCGTTAGGGCATCATAGACATCGACAATGGCCATCAACTTGGCCTGCAAAGGAATATCCTCACTCCCTAGCCCTCGCGGATAACCGCTGCCATCCATACGTTCATGATGGGCATGAGCAATATCGGGAATTCCACTGAGCTGAGAAGTCCACGGGATCAGCGACAGGAAAATAAAAGTGTGGGAGACATGGGTTTCGATTTCCTTACGCTCAATCACACTTAATGTGCCGCGCGAGTCTGTCAGGGCAGAAAATTCAAAGGCTTCCATCAGCAGCTGCGACTGGTGAGTAATGCTATCAAACTGAAAACCTTTGTAGTCAGCAAGGCCTTCGATCAACTCATTTAGCTGGCAGCCGGGTTCATTCAATTCCAGAACCATGTCCACAAAACGACGCAAATGCGTTTTTTCGCGCATCAATTGCTGCTCGAGACGTTGTTTTTCCTGCTCAAACTGTGCCGGTGTCAGCTGTTCCAGAATCTGCTTTTCTACCAGACCTCGATAGGCTTGCTCCTGCAAACAGGCCTCCGCATAACGCGCCCGTAATTTCAGGTTTTCCAGTTCGTGTGGATAAAGTTTCTTGGCCTTGGTTAGCACATGTTCATGCACGCCGACCTTACCAAAGTCATGTAGCAACGAGGCATAACGCAATTCCTTGATCTGATCTCGACTAAAATTGATTGCTTTTAATGCGTGGCTTTCATTTCTATCTACCGCAATTGCCAGTTTTTCTGCATAATCTGCTACTCGAAATGAGTGCCCGGCCGTGCCTGGATCTCGTGATTCAATCGCCTGCACCGAGGCTTTTACAAAGCCCTCAAACAGGTTTTCAATGTCTTCATAGAGTTGTGAATTACGCAGAGATATTGCCAGTTGGGAGCAAACCGCAATCAGAATCTGTAACTCTTCTGCCGAGAAGGCTTCCCCATCGCCCCGATTATCCACCTGCACCAGACCCAATACCCGCCCCTGATAGAGGATTGGTGCACACATCACGCTACGAATCGCCAGATTTACCACTGAGTCCTGCTGCCCATAATGCAAATCACCCTGCGCGTCATCAATCAGCACAGCCTGTTTATTCTCCATAACATTTTTGACAATGCTGCGGGAAATCCCGATATTTTCATTCACCTTTCCCGGCTGATCTCGATAGCGCACACTCAAGGGCACAAGGCGGGTTTTCGCCTCTTCATACAGCATCACAAAGGCGCGTTCCGCTTCCGCAAACAACTCAAAAATCTGCTCGGTAATGGTCGCCACCAGCTCTTCCAGGCTGGTAGTTGCCCCCAGCGCCATACTCACCTGCACCATCGCCTGCATGCGTTTAACCAGCTCTTTATTTTTGAGTAAATCAGAATGCTGGTGTTTTTGCAGATCCAGCATCAGCTGTGAAGCATCCACCATCAGGCTCACATCTTGCTGAACCTGCTGATCCGAAACCACCTCAACCGTCGGCGCCTCATCATTGAGTCCAAGCGGTATCCCAGTCGAGGCAATCGCTGATCTGCGCCAGTGAAGCGAGGTATCAACATCAAGATTGGTAAATAACAATTGGGTATCACCCAGGCAGATCACCTCGCCATCATGCAGGGGATAAACCTGTCCGGGAACAAGCGGTGTATTACCGAGACAACTACCATTGGTAGAAGCCAGATCTTCTATATGATAGCCATTCTCATTTAAAGAAATATGAAGGTGATGGCGACTAACATTTTCATCATCAAGATAGATTTGTGAACCCAATTGCTGAGTTCCCTCCTGTCCCCGCCCCACCATCACTTCATCAGTAAAACTAAATAAAGTGCCCAGATTTGAGCCATTTTTTATAATTAGATTAGCCATCAGGCGGTATAACCATCCAGTGTTTGCCAAAAAGAGGCAGCTCATATTTCCTTAATATAGCGTCAGCTGCTGCCGATAAACCTGTTCTAGAGGAAACATCGGCAGCAAAAAGGAAATATTTAACATTTCTGCGATACACATGAGCTTCTGCAATTTACGCCTGTTGACGGAAATATCTTATAATTTCAAAATATTACGTGATCGTTATATACTCTGTGTGAGTGTGTAGACTGTAGATAAAACCTGGGGCAAAAAACTCGGGTAAAACAAATAAACAGGGAATTAAATCCGGTGTCAAACGAACTATTCAAAGTACCCAAAAATAAACGCCAGGCCAAATTATGGGTACATCCCGGCGGCCAGGTCATCGGTTCAATTTTTGTGCTTGCCCAGAGCACTTTGCATGCGGGTGAAGAGGAACCCGTCGAAGCGCTAAATGGTGACGCACCCTTTATTGTCATCAGTCTGGACAATCCAGATGAGCTCCGTTTTTACAACCGCAATTCCGTACTTCGACTTGAATACACAGAGACCGCCCCCGCCACAACATCAACGGCAAGTATTCAGTGTCAGATTCAAATGATGGATGGTGCCGTGATCGAAGGTAAAATCCAGGAGGCTCTACCAGCAGGTAAAAGTCGTCTGTTTGACTATCTCAACCACAAGGAGGATCGTTTTATTAAAATTTACACGGATGACAGCGAAATATGTCTTATCAACAAATCCTACATCAACTACGTCACTAACGAGTAATACAGCATCCGACCCGTAAAACATAAATATAAAGTCACTCACGGAAGTCTGGATACAGGATAATTAATGGCACTGCTCGACTCATTCAAGGCTAACAAGGCCATTTCGATTGTACTGGCGCATAATCAGGTTAGCGCAAGTGAATTGAAAGAAGCGGTTGTCAAAATAAAGCGTATTGGTGAATCCACCATTCCAAAATTAATTTCCGCTATTGCCGAATCATCCAACAACAAGCCGCTTGAAAACCTGCTACTTAATTTTATTGATAACCAGACTCTCCCCTACTACATGGATGCATTGGCAGATGAAGATAAAGCCATTGTTACCCATGTTATGCGCCTGCTCAACAAGTCAGATAAATTCGACCCCAACCGCCTAATTTATTTGTTTGAAGATCCCGAGATACACAAAAATGTGCTGGTGCAAATTCTCAGTAGCCACAAAGAATCACTCAATAGCAATAAGCTTTTTGAAGCGTTGGACAAGGTTGATAAAAAAGTCAGGATTCTTATTTTCAAGGTGCTGGAAGATATTGTTCAGGACAGCATGGTTCCCAAGTTACTAAAATATGCAGAAAGCAAAGATCCTAATACCCGCCTGCATGTCACCCGACTACTTGCAAAATTTAGCACCGAGCAAGTGAGGGATAAACTATTTAATTTATTAAAAGACAATCACAATGAAATACGTCTGACCGCGCTGGACGGACTGGGGAAAATGAAAATTCCGGTAGCCGCACGAGAAATATGTCCCTCATTAAAAGATCCCAACCTGACCATTCAGGCTAAAGCCATCGAAACGCTGGTAAAAATAAAAGATCCCAACGTAGTAAAATACCTGGTTGAAATTCTGCAGGATGAATCTGAATACATACGTCGTGCTGCAGTTGAAGTGCTTAATGAAGTTGCTGATCCCCGCGCAATAAAAGATTTGCTGGGCGCGATGCGTGATCAGGATTGGTGGGTCAAAGTCCGTGCCGCTGATGCGCTGGGTTCTATCGGTGGACCTAAAGTTGTCGAAGCCGTACTTGGTTTACTCAATGATGACGATGAATTTCTTCGCCGTACCGCCGTAGAAATACTAAATTCAATTAAAGATGAACGCGCAGTTGACTACCTTATCAATGCACTGGACGATAAAGACTGGTGGGTGCGTGAACGTGCCGCCGATGCCCTGGCCAAGCTTAACTCTGAACGTGCTATCCCCGCACTCGTAGCAATGCTGAATCAACAACCTGAATCTGCCAAAATTGCTATTCGAGCACTCAGCGAGATTGGCAATACTGATGCTATCGAACCACTAATAGAAAAATTACAGGAAAGCGATGACTCACTAAAAAAACATATTATTGAAGCGCTTGGCGAACTCTCCGACAACCGGCATTCAGCAAACATTGAAACTGCGCTGAAACAAGTTTTAGAGACAGAGGATGAAAATATTAGACAAGCTGCATCAGCAACACTAAACACCGTTATTTCAAGAAACCGCTTTACTTCAAATAGCAAATCAAATACAAATTCAGAATCCACACTTGAAACAAGCACTAATAAACCTACGTCCTCACAACAGCCCTCTATTTCTGACGCAGCCGTGCAACATATTGACCCGGCCATGCTTAAAGCTGGCATGGTACTTAATGACCGTTATGAAATTATCAGACATATCGGTAAAGGTGCATTTGGTTTTGTCATTCTGGTTAATGATAAAATGGTCAACGAGGAAATTATTCTTAAATTCCTCAACCCACAAATGGCGACAGATGAAAGTGTTATTCAGCGCTTTGTTTATGAATTACGCTACACCCGTAAAATAACTCATCCCAACGTCATCCGCATTTATGACTTCCTGACCTTTGGAAAGTCCTATGCGATTAGCATGGAACACTTTGACAGCCACTCATTGAGTTATGAAATAAAAAATAAATTAATGAGCGATTTTAAGCGCAACATAAAAATTATCGTTGATATCTGTAATGGCCTCGCCGTCGCTCACAGCACCAATGTTGTCCACCGTGATATTAAACCCGCCAATATTCTTGTTGACAAAAACAACGTCGTTAAAATTGTTGACTTTGGTCTTGCTGCTGCTGCCTCGCAGGGTGATTCACGGATTACAAAAAGTGGCATTCTGGTCGGCACACCTACTTATATGGCACCCGAGCAAGTGCGTGGAAGAAAGATAGATACCCGTACGGATATCTATAGCCTTGGTATTGTCATGTACGAAATATTTACTGGGCGTCCTCCATTCAAGGAAAAAGATCACATGGCAACCTTGTTCAAACATGTTGAGGGTAAGGCAACACCTGCAAAAGAAAAGAACCCTAAAATAAATGATGAGTTGAATACTATAATTATGCATGCCATCGATGTCGATCCCACAAAACGTTATCAACAAATCGATGAGCTGGGAAAAGATTTACAAACACTCTACGACAAGGGTCTGTACTAATGGCGCGCATTGATGCCTTTCTTAAACTCGGTCGGGATCAGGGTGCCTCAGACATTCATGTTGCCGTGGGCATCCCGCCCCTGATTCGTCTGCATGGCGAGCTAACTGAAATTAAATTTCGAAGCCTTGGCAAAGAAGAACTAGAAGAACTCATTTATGAAATCATTCCAGAAGAGCGCCTGGAATATTTTAAACAGGGAAATGATCTTGATTTCTCCTATGACTCACCTGAAGCAGGGCGTTACCGCGTTAACCTGTTCAGAAAAATCACCGGGCTGGGAGGCGCGTTTCGAATCATCTCGCCAACCATTCCGACGATGGAAGAGCTGGGTCTTCCTCCCATTGCTGAAAAAATGCTACACGCTAACCAGGGACTAATCCTGGTTACCGGAGCCACCGGCACAGGTAAATCAACTACCCTGGCAGCAATGATCGACTGGCTCAATGAGAATAACAAATACAACATAATCACTCTGGAAGATCCAATTGAATATATTCACACGAGCAAACAATCACTGATTATCCAACGTGCCGTTGGCCCCCACGTAAAAAGTTTTGCCGATGGCCTGCATGCCGCATTACGTGAAGATCCTGATGTCATACTGGTAGGTGAACTGCGTGATCCAAAAACCATCAGTATGGCCATGACCGCAACGGAAACTGGCCATCTTGTTCTTGGCACGCTGCATACTACCTCAGCGGTTAAAACCATTGACCGAATTGTCGACGCCATGCCCACTGAGCAAAAATCACTGGCAGAAACATTTCTTGCTCAACATTTACAGGGCGTTATCAGTCAAAAACTGGTGCGCACCGCCGATGGCCGAGGACGCAAGGCCATTCTGGAAATCATGGTCAATACCTCGGGCATTGGTAATCTGATACTCAATAAAAAGAATTTCCAGATCCCGTCTATATTACAAACTGGTCGTGAACAGGGCATGCAACTCATGGATCAGGCCTTGCTTGAAGCCGTTAAAAATAAAGAGATCGATCCGGATGATGCTTACATCAATGCCGTAGATAAAAAACAGTTCCAACGTTTTGTCACCAACCCTGATCTGCTACCCCAGGTTAATCTGGTTGCGGGTTAACAGGATTATTAATTATATGCGACATGATTTTAAATTCCGTCATTCCTCCGTTCGTAGTGAGCCTGTCGAACCATGAACAGAGTCGATGCTTTCCTCGAACTGGTAGTCAAACAGAAAGGTTCTGATCTACATCTTGTCGCCAGCAACCCACCCCGAGTTCGTCTCAATGGCGATACCTACTCTGTCAAATACCGCAAACTCAGCAGCAGTGAAACAGAAGACTTTATTTATGAAATTATGAGCGAAGCGGAAATAAAGACATTTGAAAAGGAAAGCAATCTTGATTTTGCCTACCAAATTGACGGACTAGCACGTTTTCGAGTCAATGCCTTCAAACACCTTGATGGTGTCGGTGCCGTATTTCGTGTTATCCCCAGCGACATACAAACTATCAATGAACTGGGATTACCACCCGTCATTAAAAATCTTGCCCGCCAACGCAAGGGTATGATTCTGGTTACCGGCCCAACAGGTTCAGGCAAGTCCACCACTCTGGCCGCAATGATTGATTATATTAATCGTGAACGTAAGGGACACATCATTACCATTGAAGATCCCATCGAATTTATTCACCAAAATAAGAGTAGCCTGATAAGCCAGCGTGAAGTAGGCGACCACACCAAGAACTTTGCCTCAGCACTGCATTCAGCTCTGCGCGAAGATCCCGATGTTATTTTAGTAGGTGAGCTACGTGATCTTGAAACTATCCACCTTGCACTGACTGCGGCAGAAATGGGGATCCTGGTCATGGCTACCCTGCATACCAGCAGTGCCACCTCTTCTATAGATCGTATTATCAATGTATTTCCACCGGGTGAAGAAGCCTATGTCCGCACCATGCTCTCAACCTCATTGTGTGGCGTCGTTTCCCAGCAACTACTACGCACCGCCGATAATAAAGGCCGGATCGCCGCTATCGAAATTCTGATCAACAGCCCCGCCATCGCCAATGTCATTCGCGAAGGAAAATCCGAACAAATGGATAATATTATTCAAAGCGGCGGCATGCAGGGAATGCAATTAATGGACACCGCGCTGAAACGCCTATTAGATGCTAAACTTGTCACTGGTGATGATGCCTATATGAAAGCACGTAACAAAGCAGATTTTGAACGCTACCGGGATAGCGGAGATTTATCCGATGAAGATACAAATAATAATGAATAGTTATAGCCATGGTGGGCGATGCCCACCCTACACATCGGAATTTGCCAGGCTGAGCAACATTGTAGGGTGGGCATCGCCCACCATGCAGACTGAGATTCAACAAGGAAACATGGGATAATAATAATGAGCAAATTAATACTCACACTCGATGGTGCCGTGATTCGGGAATACCCCATCGAAAAAGACAGCCTCAGCATAGGCCGAAAGCATGGCAACGACATACAGCTAAATGATCTAACCGTCAGTGGCCGCCATGCGTTAATTGTGTCGATGGGCGAGCATATATACGTCGACGATCTGGGCAGCACCAATGGCACACTGATGAATGGTGCTCGAATCTCTAAAACTCTGCTCAAACATGGGGACGTCATACAGCTAGGCAACTATCAGTTTACTTTCTATGATGACACTGAAACCGAATACGAACCCACGATGTTCATCCAGGCCGAGATTGAAGAAACTCAGATTATCGACACCCATAACAACGCCGCTAACAATGAAATAAAAGGTGAACGTCTGGCCGGAGTTAAAATCATCAACGGCCCATTAGCAAAGAAAACCCTGGAACTAAGAAAACCCTTCAACACCATCGGCTTCAACGGCATCAAAATGGCCGTCATTTCCCGCGCTACCGATCACTACACAATTTCAGCCCTGAAAAGTAGCAAACTGCGTCGAGAAAATGATGCGCCAATGTTAAATGGAAAAATGATCTCAACAAAATCAATCCGCCTAAAGGAAAAAGATATCATCGAGCTTGCCGGAACCAAGATGGAATTCTTTTACCTGCACTGAATATCATACCGTTCGCCCTGAGTCTATCGAAGGAAGCTTGTCGAAGCGGTCACCCGGTTATGCGTATAAATTTGAATCTAATTCCCCGCAGCAAGCTAACGGGGATATCTACGTATGTAGGTACGGCTTCAGCCGA
>CAZIJT010000053.1:0-15087 GCA_964539595.1 uncultured Thiohalophilus sp.
TGCTCTATCTTTGCTCATGGCATCTTCGCTAAAGCGCCATGACCAGTTACCCTCGGTGGTGCCGGGCACGTTCATTCGATCTTCACTCCCCAGTTCAAAAATATCCTGCAACGGAATGATGGCCATATTCGCAACCGATGCCAGTGCCAGTCGAATCAATGACCAGGGCATGCTTTTATCAGGATCATAGCCAAGATAATTTTTGACATCTTTTTTAGCTTCATCGTCCAGTGCGTCATACCAGCCCTGCGTAGTGTCATTATCATGCGTGCCAGTGTAAACAACCGTATTGCGATCATAATTGTGGGGCAAATAAGGATTTTCCGCGCCGCTACCAAATGCGAACTGCAATATACGCATACCCGGTAACTGAAAGCGTTCACGCAGAGCGTTAACCTCATCAGTGATGACACCCAGATCTTCAGCCACCAGAGGCAAACCTGAAAAGGCGTCATTCAAACTTTGTAACAAGGCCTCACCGGGCGCGTTAACCCAGCGACCGTTAATCGCCGTGTCTTCTTCCGCAGGTATTTCCCAGCAGGCATCAAAACCCCGAAAGTGATCGATGCGCACCAGATCAAACAATTCCAGTTGTGTTTGCATGCGTTGTATCCACCACTGGAAACCTGTGTCTGCCATGCGCGCCCAGTCATACAGAGGGTTCCCCCAACGCTGTCCGGTTTCAGAAAAATAATCCGGCGGCACGCCGGCCACCACCTCGGGCTGACCATCTTTATCCAGTAAAAAATACGACTGGTTGCTCCAGACATCACAACTATCATGCGCAACGAAAATCGGCATGTCGCCAAACAGATAAACACCATGCTGGTGTGCATACTCTTTCAACTCAAACCACTGGCTAAAAAAGACAAACTGCTCGAATTTCACAAATGCTATTTCAGCCTGCAAACGTTGCCCGGCTTTTGCCAGTGCCGAAGCTTCAGCTTTGCGTAAGGCCGCCGGCCAGTCTACCCAACCGCGGTTGTGTTCGGACTGACGAATGGCAATGTAGAGGGCATAACTGTCCAGCCAGCTAGATTGCGCCTGACAAAATTCTGAAAATTCCCGCTGCTCTGCGCCATCGGTATGCTGGTTAAAATACGCAAAGGCCTGCTGCAAACAGTGATCACGAAATGAACTTGCGTGAGAAGTGTTATCAAGTGCTGCCTGCGTTAACCAGCCGCGATCTACCAGCCATTCAAGACTGATTAACCGAGGATCACCAGCATGCGCGGAAAGACATTGATACGGCGAGCCGTCTTCATGCACCGGTCCCAGTGGCAGGGTTTGCCAGACGCTGATCCCGCTTGCAGCAAGAAACTCGATAAAACGATAAGCGGCGTGCCCCAGATCACCGTTGTCGTCACGTCCCGGCAATGAGGTCGGATGCAGTAAAATTCCCGCTCGTCTTTTCGCCGAGAAATCAAACGTCGGCAGCCTGCCTGTATTGTCCACCGCTACTCCTGTCCCTTGCGCATCGCACCACCCTGCAAGGGATCACCGCTGCCATGAGCAAAAATCTCAGACAAATAGGCCGGGGGTTCTTCACCGAGGATCTGGTACAGATTGGACAGATGCATACGGTACAGCGACTCAAAGTCACTGACTGACTCAGCTGAATTATAATCACCAAACCACCAGAACCAGTCTGAGCCTTCACAGATAGCCAGTTGCCGCTCAGCCTGTTGTCGGTGTGTTTGATCGAGCCGTTCACTGGCGATCACTTTATCGTAACAGCGCTTGGCATCACCCAGCATATCCCAGGCGCGGTTCTTATCTTTATCACCAATCCAGGTGGAGAACGTACCATACACCCAACTCCCCGCCACCAGTTCAGGAAGGGCGGCAGGCTCACCGGTCTTCAGGCAATCAGAAAAAGTGGTGAGCTCCAGACGTGGATTTTCAGCAATACCTTTATACAGGGCGCGTAGAAAATAATAGCCATTGCCCGGATAGAATTCCCAGGCGTTTTCGCCATCGAGAATAACTGAAATCACACTTTCATCTTCATCGGCACAGGCATCAGCGATATTTTCAAGATGATTCACAAAGTTAGCCACCGCATCATCGGCATGCCAGTCGGAGTAGGTAAAACCAATCAAATCAGACAGACCATCATCGCGGAAAAAACTGTTAATCGTCTGCCCCGGCAACTGATAGCGTTGGTGCATACAACTTTCTTCACCCGGCACAATGTCTGATTTGACCAGACTATTGCGCAACACGCTTTCACCTGAGGCCGTCCACTTAAAACCCGCCTCACTCAGCAGTTTCAGCGTTGAAGTACTCACACTACCTTCCGAGGGCCAGCAACCTGCTGGGCGAACGCCAAAATACTTTTCGAATGATTCAATCCCCCGTTGCAAATGCCAGCGCACTCGCTCTTCGCCACCGGGATAAGTCTGTAAAAAAGGCAGGCTAACATCGGGCATGGCTTCCGCTGCACTCTGAATATCCAGCAACAAGGGCATAATCGGATGCGCATAGGGTGTCATCGACAACTCAACCTGACCCCGCCGCGCCAGCACCGCATAGCGTTCGGTCACGCCCGCCAGCAACTCACCCATAACCGTTAGTAACTCGCGCCGATCATGCAGGCTATAGCCCGATTCTTTTTTCAACAACTGTTTAATACGCTGATCACCCCGGCGAACGGTTTCCCCCATCCAGGCAAGGTGATACCAGACCAGTAGATCCACCATGTATTGTTCGTTTACATACAACATCATCTCGGGATGCTTTGGCAACCAGTGGGCAATATCCGCCAGTTTGCGAAACGCAGGGAAAGGATCGATTAAGCGCTCGGCATTCGCACGCAGGCAATGGCGAATCAATTGCAGCCGCGATTCCTGACTGGACGGCAGCACCGGCCCGGCCAGAGCCGCCAGCAGGGGATCATTTAAGGCCGTGCTATTGTTGAGGAAGCTTTTTATCTGCTGGGCATAGTCATCGATCTGTTCAAGCAGAATGGGGACAAAATTAACTACCGCGCGCGCTTCGGGGATCGCCTCAAGGTGTGCCGCCATATCGACATAGTCCTTAATGCCATGCAGATAGGTCCAGGGCTGATGAAATTCACCACTGCGAAGATCCCGATATTCGGGCTGGTGCATGTGCCAATAAAGAACGACTTTTAAGCGGCCAGATTTCACGAGTTTATCTGCCATGATGCAACTTCTGTCCCAGCATTTCCGGCGTTACCAGCACCACGCCATCGGGGCTAACATAAAACCGCTGTTTATCCTGCTCCAGATCCTGACCGATATCCGTACCCGCTGGAACCTTGCAACCTTTGTCAATAATGGCCTTGCTTATCTTGCAATTCTCGCCGATCACCACATTCGGCAAAACCACCGTCTTAATCAGTGAAGCATAGGACTCGACGCAAACATTGGAAAACAGCAGGGAATGCTCCACTTTCGCGCCGGAAATAATGCAACCTCCCGAGACCATAGAATCCACCGCCATACCACGACGATCTTCATCATCAAAAATAAATTTGGCAGGCGGCAACTGCTGCTGATACGTCCAGATAGGCCAGTTTTCATCATAAAGATTTAACTCTGGCGTCACCGACACCAGTTCCATATTGGCATCCCAGAACGCATCCACGGTACCCACATCTCGCCAGTAAGCCTGCTGATCATTTTCCGGATCACGAAAGGGATAGGCGTAAGCGCGATAGCGTTCGATCACCGAGGGAATAATATCCTTACCAAAATCATGACTGGACTGCGGCATATCCGCATCCTTGACCAACTGCTCGAACAGAAACTCGGTATTGAACACGTATATGCCCATCGAACACAACGAGGTATCTTTGCTACCCGGCATCGGCGCGGGTGCATCGGGTTTTTCACTAAAACTCTGAATACGGCTATCGTCATCAACCCCCATCACTCCAAAGGCTTTGGCCTGTTCCATCGGCACTTCAATACAGCCCACGGTAATGTCCGCCTCATTCTCAACATGGAAGGCCAGCATCTCACCGTAATCCATTTTATAAATATGGTCGCCCGCCAGAATCAACACATACTTCGGATGATGGCTGCGAATAATGTCCAGATTCTGATAAATGGCATCAGCCGTACCCGCATACCAGGAGGTGGCAATCCGCTGTTGCGCAGGCAGCAACTCGACAAACTCACCGAATTCACCCCGCAAATGCCCCCAGGCCTGCTGGATGTGCGCCAACAAGGAATGTGCCTTGTATTGGGTTAACACGCCAATACGGCGAATACCCGAGTTAATGCAGTTGGAAATGGGGAAATCAATAATCCGAAACTTGCCACCAAACGGCACCGCCGGCTTGGCTCGCCATTGGGTCAGATCCTTAAGCCGAGAACCTCGGCCACCAGCCATAATCAGCCCTAGCGTGTCACGCGTAAGCCGACTAACAAAACGTGGAGACCGATCAATATTCATGAGTACGCTTCCCGGTTATTAGCGGAGCAAAATAAAACCATCTGCGGTTTTGCAAATGCGTATTCTGCCCTTTATTATAGTATTTCGTTTGGGTAATCGTCAGCAAGCCAAACATACGAAGCCTGACACCTCACTCAAGCTTGCCAACCATTACAGTTTTAATACAGTACATTATTGCGCTTAAATGTACGTTACATTATTACGCTTAGAGTAAAAATAATAAAGCGCAATTTTTCCCTCAGCACGGTAGAATAAATATCCTTACTACTAAGGCTGCGCGGTTCATGTCAAAGTCATCCAATAAAAGTCCGTTTCCAAAAAACCTGAACCTCTCTTCGGCACAGCAAACTGATCTACACCGGATTCTGCAAGCACGTCACCATGATCCCTTTGCTGTTCTAGGACGCCATCTCCAGGCAGATATTGCCACGGTCTGTGTTTTTAAACCCCGGGTCGAACAACTGAGCATAGGCGATCAACGGCTGCCCATGCAGCGACTGGAGAACAGCGATATTTTTATCTGGCAGGGTAAAGCCAGCAACATTCCTCAATATTATCAGCTGCACGGGATAGCCGATGGCGAGGAATTTAGTGACTATGATCCTTATTGCTTCGCCGCCCAGTTAGCCGATTTCGATATTCATCTTTTTTCTGAAGGCAAACACTGGCATATCCAAAAATTGCTCGGCGCACATCTGCGTCAGGTTGAGGGCGTTAACGGCGTGCTATTTGCTACCTGGGCTCCTAATGCTGAACGGGTCAGCGTAATTGGCGAATTCAATCACTGGGATGGCCGCGAGCATCCCATGCGAGTACGCGGTGGCAGTGGTGTCTGGGAGCTATTTATTCCGGGGCTTAAAGCCGAAGCGCTGTACAAATTTGAAATCCGTAATCGTGAATCCGGTGAGATACTCAGCAAGACCGATCCCTATGCTCAGCAGTATGAGCTACGCCCCAATACCGCCTCCATCATCACCGCTCAAAGCGACTACAAATGGCTAGACAGCGACTGGATGAAGCAGCGCCGAAAGCAGGACTGGCTGCATATCCCAACCTCAATTTATGAAGTGCATCTCGGCTCCTGGCAAAAGGACGCTGATGGCAGTTTTCTAAATTATCGTGAACTGGCACATCGGCTGGTTACCTATGTGGTTGAACTGGGCTTCACCCATATTGAACTGATGCCGATCACCGAGCATCCACTAGATGCCTCATGGGGCTACCAGACCACCGGTTACTTCGCACCAACCCGTCGTTTTGGTACCGCCGACGACTTCCGTTATTTTATCGACCACTGTCACCAGCATGGTATTGGCGTATTGCTCGACTGGGTACCGGCACATTTTCCCAAAGACGCCTTTGCCTTGGCGCGCTTTGACGGCAGCCCGCTGTATGAACATGAAGATCCCCGCCGTGGTGAACACCGCGACTGGGGTACGCTGATTTATAATTTTGGCCGCAACGAAGTCAAAAACTTTTTACTCGCCAGCGCCCTGTTCTGGCTGGAAGAATTTCACCTCGATGGCCTGCGCGTCGATGCGGTGGCCTCGATGCTGTATCTGGATTACTCACGCGAAGAGAATGACTGGATTCCTAACATTCATGGCGGTAATGAAAACCTTGAGGCAATTGATTTTCTACGTGAGTTGAATGCCCTCACCCATGACCAACAGCCCGGCACGGTGATCATTGCCGAGGAGTCCACCGCCTGGCCGCAGGTCACCCGGCCTACGGATATGGGCGGTCTGGGCTTCTCGATGAAATGGAATATGGGCTGGATGCATGACACATTAAAATACATGGCTGAAGATCCGGTTCACCGACAGCACCATCACAACCAGCTAACCTTCGGTCTGCTCTACGCCTTTACCGAAAATTTTGTCCTGCCCTTTTCACATGACGAAGTCGTGCATGGCAAATCATCCATGCTCTATAAAATGCCCGGTGACGACTGGCAACGTTTCGCCAACCTGCGCCTGCTATATATTTATATGTTTACCTACCCCGGTAAAAAACTGCTATTCATGGGCTGTGAATTTGGTCAGGGCAACGAATGGAACCATGAAGACCAGCTTGACTGGTACGTGCTCGATTATCCCCTGCATCAGGGCGTTAAACGCCTGCTGGCGGATGTTAATTCTCTCTATCGAAACGAAGCTGCGCTCTATCAGCTTGATTTTGAACATCAGGGTTTTGAATGGCTCGACTGTGATGACAGCCAACATTCCATTCTTGCTTATATTCGCAAA
Organism: uncultured Thiohalophilus sp.; assembly: GCA_964539595.1. Classification (GTDB taxonomy): domain Bacteria; phylum Pseudomonadota; class Gammaproteobacteria; order UBA6429; family Thiohalophilaceae; genus JAADGZ01. The sequence goes on from CAZIJT010000053.1 coordinate 6,675, forward strand.
AATGAGCAGCAGAGTGTATTAGTGATCCTCAATTTCACCCCGGTACCGCGCGAAGACTACCGTATTGGTGTCCCGCTGCCAGGCGCATACCGGGAAATCATTAACTCAGACTCAGAATATTATGCTGGCGGCAACATCGGTAATGCCGGTCTGGTGCAGACTGAAGCTACCCCCTGCAAGGGACGGCAGCATTCCATCAGCTTGAACTTGCCTCCACTGGCCGGTCTGGTGCTAAAACTTGAAGCCTGAAAACCATGCCCCGCATACTATTCGCCAGCAGTGAAGCCTATCCACTGATCAAAACCGGCGGGCTGGCCGATGTTGCCGGTAGCCTGCCACGCGCACTGCTCTCACTGAAACAGGACATTCGTTTGTTCCTGCCCGCCTATCCCGAAGCACGTCAACGTATGGGCAAGTACAAAACTCTCGCCGCCTTTGAACTCGATGGCCATACTCTAAATTTATTACAGGGTCGCCTGCCCGGTACCCGGGTCACCACCTGGCTACTCGACTGCCCGGCATTTTTTGATCGCCCCGGCAACCCTTACCTCAACGAGCAGGGCGAAGTCTGGCCTGATAATGCCGAGCGCTTCGCCCTGTTCAGCAAAGCCATTCATCTGCTTGGTATGAACCAGCTTGGACTGGACTGGCAACCTGATCTGGTGCATTGCAACGACTGGCAAACCGCACTCGCTCCCGCGCTGCTAGCGCAGGAAACCCAACGCCCCGCCACGCTGTTTACTATTCATAACCTGGCCTATCAGGGACTGTTTGCAAAAGACACCTTTATGAAACTCAATCTGCCAGCCCATCTCTGGCATCATCAGGCACTGGAGTTTCATCAACAACTGTCTTTTATAAAAGGCGGGCTGGTATTCGCTGATAGTATCAGTACGGTGAGTCCCAGCTATGCCAAAGAAATTTTACAGCCTGAATTTGCCTATGGACTGGACGGCCTGTTGCGCCACCGCCAGCCGGTGCTCAGCGGCATTGTTAACGGCATTGATATGGATGAATGGAATCCCGGCACCGATCCTCGGCTGCTACAAAATTACAACCGGCGTTCATTGAACAAAAAAATCATCAACAAAACAGCCTTGCAAAAAGAGTTCAAGCTGCCGCAAGAAGCGGATACCCTGCTGTTCGGTTTTATCGGTCGACTGGTTGAACAAAAAGGCCTTGATGATATTCTTGCCAGTCTGCCCAGCATACTTGACTCAGCCGTGCAGTTTGTCTTCCTCGGTAGTGGCCTGCGCGAATATGAACAAGCACTGACTGAACTAGCCGCGTACTATCCTGACAAGGTGGCCGTTCAAATCGGCTATAGCGAGGAACTCTCACATCGCATCGAAGCTAGCGCGGATGCCTTCCTCATGCCGTCTACGTTTGAACCCTGTGGTCTCAATCAATTGTACAGTCTGCGCTATGGCACCCTGCCCGTGGTACGCAAGGTAGGTGGCTTAAACGATACCGTCACTGATATTGAGAAAAAGAATCTGGATAATGACAGTGCCAGCGGAATCGTTTTCACTGGCACTGCGGGGGATGATCTACTTAATGCCCTGCGAAGAACACAAAAACTATATCAGAATAAAAAATTCTGGAAGCAGGTACAGCTTGCCGCGATGCGCCAGAATTTTTCCTGGCAACACAGCGCACAAGCCTATCTTGATTTATATTCTGACAGTATAAAGCGCAATCCAAATCCCTTACTGAGATAATTGCTTCTGTGCGGCACTATAACAATCCGCATGCCAGAGACATCCCGACTGGTCGCAGCTACCATCGGTGTCAGTAGCGAAGCATTCGTGATTGCCTTCAATCTGCTGAATTTTACGAATCAGGTGCACTTTTGTTGCCTTGCCTGCCCTGATTCCATTTTCTTTCGCAATGTTGCGAACTTGTTGCATTAACATCTGTAGCTCCTTGAGTTGATAAATCGTAATAACCTGATGCTTGATAAGGTATAGCAAATAGTTTCTAATTTGCATAGCCAAAATATTATTCTATCTAATTAAATACATTATACGCTGTGACCGGCATCATGTAGTTCAGTTCCAAACAAAAATAAAATAGTATCTACTTGTATTAGAAATTTCTACCCTGGTAATTTAATGTTTGTCGACTTTTGCCGATACACTTATTTTAAAACTGGAAAACTTACACAACTCAGGATGATAAAATGCGCATAGCTCTGATTGGACTTGGAAAAATGGGTGCCAATATGGCACGACGACTCTGTCGCGGTGGCATCGAGGTAGTCGGCTACAACCGCTCCCCCGACATCGTTTCCCAACTGGAAAAAGAGGAAGGCATGCTTGCCGCAACCTCATTAGAGAAAGCCATTGTCCAGCTCCCCTCGCCACGCATCGTCTGGTTGATGCTGCCCAGCGGTGAAGTAACAGAATCCGTATTCCAGACCTTGACCGAGATGCTGGCAAAAGATGACATCGTCATCGATGGCGGCAATGCCAATTATCACGACAGCCAGCGCCGCGCAAAACTACTGGCAGAAAAAGGTATCGGCTTTGTCGATGCCGGTACCTCAGGTGGCGTATGGGGACTCGACAATGGCTATTGCATGATGGTCGGCGGCGAAACGACTCACGTCAAACCCATCGAACCATTACTGAAAGTGCTGGCTCCGGCAACCGACAAAGGCTGGGCCCATGTTGGCCCCGCCGGTGCGGGTCACTTCACCAAGATGATTCATAACGGCATTGAATACGGCATGATGCAGGCGATGGCCGAAGGCTTTGCTCTGTTGCAGGGCAAGGAAGAATTTAATATTGATCTGGCTGAAGTTGCTGAAATCTGGCGTCATGGATCGGTAGTGCGCAGCTGGCTACTGGATCTATCGGCTGAATTCCTGCAAGAGGATCAGAAGCTGGAAAATATTTCGGCCTATGTCGCTGACTCTGGTGAAGGCCGCTGGACAGCAGAAGAAAGCATCGCACAGGGTACGCCGACCCCGGTCATGACGCTGGCCTTGCTGATGCGATTTGCCAGTCAGAATCAGGAAGGTTATGGCAATAAAATGTTAGCCATGATGCGTAACGCCTTTGGTGGCCACGGTTACAAAAACAAGGAATGACCCATGACAGAAGCCTGCACCTTTATTATTTTTGGCGCAACGGGCAACCTCGCCCGTAACAAATTACTACCCGCCATTTATCATCTCGAAGAAGCCGAGCGCATCCCCGAGGGTAGCGCCATCATTGGTTTCAGTCGTCAGCAGTGGCAGGGAGATGAATGGCGTAAACCGATGGACAAAATCCTCGCGGATAAAGCGCGCGGTGGGGTCAAGCCAGAAGTGCTGGCGCGACTGCATGAACGCATGCACATGTATAGTGGTGATATGAGTGATCCGGAAAGCCTGAAAAAACTGGCTGCTGAACTGGACAGCAATCCGGCTTTTCCAAAAAATCTTATTTTCTACATGGCCATCCCACCAAGTTTTTATGTGCCAGTAAGTCAGGCGATGGCCGCCGCCGGTCTGAATCACGAAGATAATGGCTGGCGACGTGTGGTGATAGAAAAACCTTTTGGTCACGATGTCGAAGGTGCGACTCGTCTGAATAAAAGCCTGCATCAGCACTTCAAGGAAACCCAGTTATTTCGCATCGATCATTACCTCGGCAAAAGCATGGTGCAGAATGTTCTGGTATTTCGCTTTGCTAATTTAATGCTCGAACCTTTATGGAACCGAAATTATATCGACCATGTACAGATCACCCATTCCGAAGATCTGGGCATTGGTGGTCGCGCCGGTTATTACGATGGTGTCGGTGCCTTGCGTGACATGCTGCAAAGTCATCTGTTGCAAATGTTAACGCTGGTGGCGATGGAGCCACCGCCCAATCTGGATGCCGAATCCCTGCGTGATGAGAAAGTTAAAGTGTTGAAATCTCTGCGTCCAATCTCACGCCGCGCCGTCAATGCCCACGCCTTTCGTGCCCAGTATGTGCAAGGTGAAATTAACGGCAACAAGGTACCCGGCTATCTGGACGAGGAAGGCATTCAACAAAATAGTAGCACCGAAACCTATGCCGCGATGAAATTGTATATCGACAACTGGCGCTGGCGTGGTGTGCCCTTTTATCTGCGTACTGGAAAACGTCTGGCAAAAAACAGTTCCTTGATCAGCATTCGTTTCAAGCATCCGCCACAACAGTTATTCCGGCAAACTAACATTGAACAAATCAAACCAAACTGGATCGTCCTCGGCATCCAGCCGCAGGAATGTATGCGTATTGAAATGCAGGTAAAACAGCCCGGACTGGAAATGCTCGCACAAACCACACAACTAGATGCCAGTTACTGTTCTATGACATCGCTACGTCTGGATGCCTATGAAGCGCTGTTGCTGGATGTGATCGAAAATGATAGTTCCCTGTTTCTGCGCTACGATGAAGTTCATTATGCCTGGGAAGCCGTGGATCCTATTCTCAAAGTCTGGGACAGTGAACGTGATTTTATTCATACCTATCCAGCAGGCAGCTGGGGACCTGAAGGCGTGCAAAAATTATTTGATCGAGAAGATCATTACTGGCGTAATTCGCTAAACGAGTGAAACAATGCAACGCGTAGGTTGGCGCTGAGTCATGATCTTTATGGCGAAGCCCAACAATATCATCTGATAGTCTGTTGGGCTTTATTTCATTCAGCACCAACCTACCCACGTTTATTGAAAAGCAACACTCGCTGCACCCAACAAGCCCACTTTTTCTTCCATTATTACCTTGATAGGAAAATGCTGCATCAATTCTGACATCACGCCTTTATGATGAAATGCTGCAAGAAAGCGTTCAGAATTCAATAGCTCAATAATCTTTGGTGCAATGCCACCGGCAATATAAACACCGCCCGTAGCCAGATAGTTCAGCGCCACATTACCCACCTGTGCGCCATAGATATCAATAAAACAGTCCAACGTCTGCACCGCAACCTGATCATCCGCAAGTAACGCGTGATGGCTAATCTCTATCGCCGAATCGGCTGCCTGCAAAATACTGCCACTGAAGCGAGAGGCCGCACCATTTTCCTGAAGAAAAAAACGGTAAATAGCCTCGAGTCCCGAACCCGATAACAGATGTTCATAGGCCACATAGTCCAGTGATGTCTGCAAATAGTCTAGTAGCTTGCCCTGTATTTTATTGGCTGGAGCAAAACCCACATGCCCACCTTCACTGGAATAAGGCACATAGCAATTATCCTGATAGACAAGGCTGCTAATACCCAGCCCCGTACCTGCACCAATCAGCGCCCGCCTTGCCTGTTGTTCTGGCTGACCTGTTTGCAGACTAACCAACTGATCATCACTTAGCGTAGCCAGCCCGTACCCCACTGCCTGAAAATCATTTAACAAAGATAGTTTTTCTATCGACAGGTGTTTTTTTAATTGCCTCGCATCTAATTGCCACGGCAGGTTAGTCACCTGCGCCTGCTGTTCACGAACCGGCCCGGCCACGGCAAAGCAGGCGGCATCCGGGGACAGACTCGCGTTACGCTGTAAAAAATCATTAACGATGTGAAGAAAATCAGGGAACTGCTGACTGGCATACCGCTGTTCATGCAGAAGGTGAATTTTGTTAGCTACTTTTTCAGCCAGACACAGGCGCGTATTCGTGCCGCCAATATCACCGGCTAACACCAACATATTCAGTATTGATCCAGTTTACTGGCAGCCGCCATATCTAAAAACCACTGGCTATTGGCCATACTGGCAAAACGTTTAACCGGATAGTCACTACGCTCTGAGTTGAAAATTTCAGCTAACACCTTAGCCTTGTCGTCACCACAAACCAGCAACAAACGCTGACGTGCCTGCACGATACTGGGAAAACTTAAACTGATGCGCCAGCTTTGTAATTTCTCAACATAGACCGCCGCCACTGTACGTACAGATTCATCAAGTATCGTAGTGCCCGGAAACAGGGAGGCGGTGTGACCATCCGCTCCCATGCCCAGCATAATCAAATCAAAACAAATTCTGCCCTGATCATCATGTGGCAATACGTTATCCAGTAACCGCGCGTAATTTTCCGCTAACAGCGGCACCGACTGTTCCAGCGCAGTGGACACCAGTTTTTCATTATCAACCACGGGATAAATATTCGCGGCTGGAATTTCAACATGATCCAGCAAGGTCTCCCTGACCATACGATAATTACTGTCCGCATGTTCACGCGCCACCATGCGCTCATCGCCGAAGTACGCATGCACCCGAGACCAATCCACTTGCTGACGGTATTCGTCCATCAGTAAATAATGGTGCAAATATTTCGGTGTCGAACCACCGGAGAAGGCAACGTGAAAAGCACCGCGTTCACCAATCGCAGCAACCGCACATTGCACCCAGTATTCCGCCGCCGCTTTCGCTGCGGCATCAACACTGCCGGCAATATGAAGATTGTTTTTATTGTTCAAGAATTTTTGCCCGACTGTTTATGTCACGACAAAGAACCAGTTCAAGGTGCTTGTTTACCTAGCTACTCGTCCCTAGTTACTTGCCACTTGGTATTATTTGGTGCCGAAGAGAGGATTTGAACCTCCGACCTACGCATTACGAATGCGGTGCTCTACCAACTGAGCTACTCCGGCGAAAAATAGAACTACAACAGCGCGCTTACATTTCAACAATTGCGCTGCCAGCGCTCGAAGTATACTAAGCTCAGGGGGCGGGAGAAAAGAAAAACAATGCGGATAGAACGAATATTTACGCCTACTGGGTAGTCGTATCAGTATCAAGGTTGCGAATGCGATAAATAATGTCGATAGACTCGCCCACCGTACCTTCGGGTGGTGTTGGCAAATTCATCACCAGCATATCACCGTCATCAATGTCCGATATCATACCCGTGTCTACATTATAGAAATGGTGGTGATCACTGGTATTGGAGTCATAAAATACCTTGGTAGGATCAGCGATAATTTCACGAATCAGGCCTTTACGAGCAAAAAGCCCCAAGGTGTTATAGATAGTCGCCTTCGAGGCTTTTTGCTGTTCACCATTGAGCTGCGACAATACCTGCTCGGCAGACACATGTTGCGGACGGGCAAACAGAATATGAGCAATCTCTACACGCTGTTGAGTAGGGGTAATCCCATGATCAAGTAAGAGTTCAGTTATACTGCGTATGGGTTGTTCTGGGGTAGATTCATGTATATCCATATAGAAATTATAGCTCAGTAATTTGGAAGAAGTCCAATTTGCACTTGATCTCAATCAATTTAACCACTGGCAACAAGCTTATTTCAAAGCCTAAAGCCTAAATTCAGGCAGATTTAAGCCTGATAAGCCTGCGGCGCGATAATCGGCTCACGCCCCAGCATGATCTCCGCAAGCAGCTGCGATGAGGCCAACCCCAGCACCACCCCATTACGAAAATGGCCTGTATTGATATACAGACCCGCAATATCAGGATGCGCACCTATATAAGGTATACCGTCAGGCGAGGCCGGACGCAGACCTGCCCAGTGATATTCAATCTCATATTTCCCCAATGCCGGAATCAACCGTAGCGCCGAGGCCGCCAGCGATTTAAGGGCTGACTCGGTGGTAGACTTGTCAAACCCGGTCTCTTCCAGTGTGCTGCCCACCAGCACGCGTCCGTCCCGGCGAGCGATCAGATAACGATCCTGGCTCAGGACAATACGCGAAACAACATCGGGCTGGCCACGGTAAAGAAGCATTTGCCCGCGTACCGGGCGCACCGGCAAGGTCAGCCCGATACTTGCCAGCAGTTTGCCACTCCAGGCACCACTGGCAATCACGACCTTTTCTGTCCGCAGGCTTCCATTCTCAGTACGCACTGCCTGCACGGCTCCCGCCTTTAGCTCCAGTTGATCAACAACACAATGCTCACGTATTTCAACACCTTGATTAACAATGGCTTTTTTAAGTGCTTTTAGCAGGCGGGGATTTCGCACATGAGCCACCTCGGGCAGCCACAGCGCACTCTCCGGGATTTCATTCTCTGCCAGTGCCGGTTCCAGCGAGTGAATTTTATCGGCCTCAATCTGTTGTAATTGGTAGCCCCAACGCTGCGCCCAGCTTGAGGCGGCACTGGCTTCTTCCGTATCCAGAATTAGCAGGCCATTTTTCTGCAACTGTGGGTCAATGCCGCTATTCTCATGCAGCTGTTGAATGAAGTTCGGATAATGCGCCTGACTCCACTGCGCCAGCGCGGTCACCGCAGCTGCATAGCGCCAGGGATAAAGCGGGGAGAGAATTCCGCCCCCAGCCCAGGAGGATTCCATCCCGCACTGCCCCTGTTCCACTATCGTGACTGAAAGGCCGGACTGACGTAATTTCCATGCGCTAAGCATGCCTATCAGCCCGCCCCCAATAACCACACAATCGACCATTTATCACACTCCAGCAAAAACCTGCAAATCCCACCTGCGCCCC
>CAZIJT010000054.1:0-15079 GCA_964539595.1 uncultured Thiohalophilus sp.
TTTTAGTGGCTTGAGCGGCTGGAACCGGTAATAGACGGATTGCTTCCCGCATCCATTTCCGTGTCTTCCGCGAGATAGTTCTTGAGGGCGTCTGCGGCTTTTTTCCGGTTGCCGAAAGGGCCTAGATCCTTGCCTTCGCGGCAGGCAAAGTACCATTCAGTATCGATATTGAAAAAACGGCCTGAGCGAAAGGGCACTGCGCCTCTTTCCCCTTTTCTGTGCATAATCATCAAATCTCTCCAGCAATAAGTGGCTGCGGACTAGCATTTGATTTTATTGAATATTCTAGCCCACACTTAATAGATATAGATGATTATTTAGACAAGGTCAAAAATTAAGCGCTTTTTAAGGTTTAGATCAATAAAAGTCCGAGGCCGCTGCCGATGAGTAGCAGGCCGATACCACGTTGAAAGCTCTCTGGGGGCACGCGGGTGTGGATGTGACCGCCGATGTACAGGGCGGCGAGCATTACTGGCAAGGCAGCCAGTATTAATATCAAGGTATTGAAAGGGTAGAATCCGGCGCTGATGAATCCCGTTAAACGCAGCCCCCCGTCGATCAAAAAAATACTGGCAATGGTGGCGCGAAAGCTGGCTTTATCCAGCCCCTGCAATTGCAGGTAGATCACGTAGAAAGGGCCACCGGTGCCAAATAGAGCGCCGATCAGTCCACCAAAGCTGCCTGCCGGAATGGCCCAGTAGCGGCTGTGCTGGCCGCGCAGAGCGGGGGCAAATAGACTGTAGCCAGCATAGCCAATAATGAACAGTCCTAATGCCTGACGCAGCAATGACATGTCCACTGATTTTAGCAGGAGTAATGCGCTGCCCACGCCCAGCAGGGTGAAGGGCAGCAGCGGAAAAATTAGTGACCAGCGTGCGGCCTGCCGGTGGCGCAGGCCGTGGCTGGCGGCGGCGATAAAATCCAGTAACACGATTAGTGGCACAATGACGCTCAGTGGCAGGATGAAGGCTAGCAGGGGCACGGCGATCAGTGCCGAGCCAAAGCCGGTAATGCCGCGTACGATGTAGGCCAGCGTAATTGCCGCGAAGGCGAACAGGAGCTGCGAGAGTGTGAGGGTTTCCAGCATGAGAAATATAGGCGAGTACTTAGCGGTGAAGGGTGTCTGAGTGGGCGCGCAGTCTAACATTTTCCCCGAACAAATTCGCATCGCGGTGAGTGCCTGCCTGCTGGGTGAGCGGGTACGCTATGACGGCGCGGATAAACGCAGTCCTTTAATCATAAAACTGGCGGAGCAATTTGAGCTAGTCGCTTTCTGCCCGGAAGTGGCGATTGGGCTGGAGGTGCCGCGTGCGCCGGTGCAACTGGTGATGACTGAGGCGGGTATCCGTGCGCGGGGGATCGCTGATCCGAACCATGATATTACTGAACGACTACAGGTATATGCACAAACACAATGCGAGCAACTGAAAACTTGCGCGGGGATTATTTTTAAATCCCGTTCGCCCAGTTGTGGTCTGGGTAGTACACCGTTGTTTGATCAACAGGGAAAGCAAATACGCAAGACGGATGGACTGTTTGCCCGACAAGTACGAGATTGTCTGCCGGGTTTGCCGATGCTGGAGGAAAGTGCGCTAAACAGTGAAGCCGATCTTGCCGGCTTTGTTGAACAGGTTCGCAACAAGATGGTTCGGGATTAGGCCAACGCTTATTAATACTGTATTTACTGTTCACATATAACGTAGTCGATACCAGAGTATGCCGATGGTTTCATGCATGAGCTGACTCAAATTATACATTGCGCCCGCATTGGGAATAATATCGGAAACTGCAAAGCCCTGCCTCCACGAATGAAAAGCCAGAGGTGCGGGGGTTACCTTAAATCCGGCGGCTTCAAAGCACATAACCGAGCGTGGCATGTGCAGAGCGTGGGTAACTAGAATAATGTGTTTTATGTTTTCCTGCTTAAGTATCTGGTAACTGTATTGCGCATTTTCCCAGGTGTTGCGCGCCTTTTCTTCTGGCCATCTTACCGGTGTCTGAAAATCATTTTCCAGAACCTTTTTCATCAAGCTGGCTTCAGCTATTTTTATGTAATCATAAACTCGACCGCCGCTGACCAGAATAGGCAGATTTGTTTGCCTGTGTATGCGCGCACCGTATCGTATACGTTCCAGCGTCAGCGTTGAAACGGTGTCACCCTCATATTCTGGCGCATCTAAATAGTTACCGCCACCGAGGATAACAATAGCCTGTGCGTCGGTAGCCTGTATTTGTGTGTTAGGTAATGCAGGAATGTATTCCATTGAAGTAATCAGTGGCTGGGTTATAAGCGGCAGGCTGGCGGCAACAAGCAGTAGCATGCCGCTAATAATAATTATTTTTCCGTAGCGTTGAGACCAACGTAAGCTTATCAGGCCTGCGATTATAATTAGGATCATCAATGCTGGTGGCATCAGCAGTGACTGAATAATTTTAACAAGATAAAAAGTCATGTGAGTATGCGTCTATATGGTTTAAAAGCTTGCCAGCCCTGTTTCGGTGGCGGTTAGTTTGAAATTTAGTTGTTTGATAAATTGTTTCTTAAGTTGTGTGGCGATGGCGGTGATATCAGTTTCAATGCCGAGATCATAGCATTGTGTTACCGGCATGTTTTCGTAACCGCAGGGATTGATGCGCGTGAAAGGTTCCAGTTCCATATTGATGTTTAACGCGAGGCCGTGATAACTACAGCCGTGTTTTATGCGTAAACCCAGCGCTGCGATTTTTGCACCTTCGACATAGACGCCGGGCGCATCGACACGGTTCTGTGCAAACACCTGATAAGTAGCGAGCAGATCAATAACCAGTTGTTCCAGCAGTGATACCAGTTGCCGTACGCCCAGTTTGTGCCGTTGAAGGTTTAGTAAGGGATAGCATATCAATTGCCCAGGGCCGTGGTAGGTCACCTGACCACCGCGATCAACCTTGATGATGGGAATGTCTCCCGGGTTTAACAGGTGTTCAGTTTTGCCATTGAGTCCCAGAGTGAACACCGGCGGATGCTCGACCAGCCAGAGTTCATCGGCAGTATGATCGTTGCGTTGTCGAGTAAAGTCCTGCATGGCATGCCAGACAGGTTGGTAATCCTGCAAGCCAAGTTCACGTACGATAAGAGGATGGGAAGCTGATGGCACGAAGTAACCGTTTATGACGCTATAGCGTCATGAGCACACTATCACTGGCGTTAAGCTCAATATACAGGTTGTCCAGTTGTTGTTTGGATTGTGCATGAATGGTGACGGTGACAGAAACAAAATTACCCTTGCTGCTGGGGCAGCACTTACTGTGGAGTATTGCTGTCAATTCAACATGGCGGGAGACGATAGTCATAACATGGTTTTCAAACTCAGCTTGATCTCGCCCCATTACTTTTAGCGGGAATTCACAGGGGAATTCAAACAGGGTTTCTTCTTCGTTAGTCATCTATTGTATGTGTGGCTATGATTGATGAATTTCAAGCTGAGTCGCTTTCTGGCTTGTCGCGCAGCTCTTGTTTATACGCCTGATAAATTGAAATCATTTTTTCCCAGAGTGGCCCGGCCTTGCCGGTGCCCACTATTTTTTCATCTAGCTGGGTGACAGGAATGATCTCTTTGGTGGAACTGGATAACCAGATTTCATCCGCCGCATGAAGTTCAGCTTCGCTGATCCGGGTTTGCTCACAAGGCAGATTGTTTTTCTGTGCCAGTTCGACGATTAAGTCGCGGGTAATACCGGGTAACAGGTGTTCGCTTTTAGCCGGTGTTTTGATCACACCCTTTTTTACAATAAACAGGTTGCTGGCCGAACCCTCGGTTACCTCGCCCTGGCGAATTAAAATAGCTTCAGTCGCCTGTTTCTCTGTGGCCTGTTGCTTGAGCAGAACATTGGGGAGTAGTGCGATGGTTTTGATATAGCAGTAGCGCCAACGAATATCATCTAGCGTTATTGCACTAACACCGGCCGCTAAATTTTTTACACTGCTGGCCACTAGGGGGTTACTCATGGCGAAGACGGTGGCCGGTGTGTTTTCTGGGAAACTGTGATCGCGTTTGGCCACTCCGCGGGTGATCTGTAGATAGACAGATTGATCATTGTCAGCCTCAGCCTGATTTTTTTCGACCAGTGCTTGCAACATGTTCTGCCACTGTGTCTGACTCAGCGGATTGCTCAGTCGGATGGCGTCAAGGCTGTTAGCCAGTCGTTGCAGATGTTGTTGCAGTCGAAATAGCTTACCACCATAGGCTGGGATGACTTCATACACACCATCGCCAAACACAAAGCCGCGGTCAAGTACCGAGACTTTGGCCTGATCAATCGGCAGGAAGTCACCATTGAGATAGCAGATAGCGCTAGTGTGGTTCATTGGTTTATTTGAACATGAGAATAATGTTATCCACTAGCTTGCGCCAGAGTCCACCTTCGGCCACATCCTCCAGTGCTATCAGAGGCCGTTGTGCCAGTTGTTGTTCGCCAAGCATAACGTTGACCGTGCCATAGGCCTGTCCTTTGGCGGCAGGTGCGACAATCATACTATCGATATTCATATTCGCTTTTATTTTTTTGCGACTACCTCGGGGGGCGGTGATATACAGCGTTTGCTCCAGCCCCAGTGGCAAGCTTTCAGCCGCGCCCTTCCAGATATGCATACTGGTAAGCGGCGCATAGGCTTTATGTAAGGTAAAAGTTTCGTAAAAACGAAAGCCGTAGTTCAGTAAGGCGCGACTGGCGCGGGCGCGGGCATTTTCAGAAGCGGTGCCGAGGACGATAGAAATCAGGCGCATTTGATCTTGTTTGGCTGAGGTAATTAAACAGTAGCCAGCAGATTCGGTATGCCCGGTTTTAAGACCATCAACGCGATCATCCAGCCACAGCAGGCGGTTACGGTTGTATTGTTTGATATTGTTATAGCTGTATTCCCTGATTTTGTACCAGGGGTAATAATCAGGGAAATCGCGGATAAGCGCCATGGCAATGCGCGCCAGATCATGGGCGGTGGTGTAGTGGTTGGCATCCGGCCAGCCAGTGCTGTTCATAAAATGAGTATTCCCCAGTCCCATACTTTGCGCGTGCTTGTTCATCAGGGTAACAAAGGCGTTCTCGCTGCCGCCGACGTGTTCGGCCAGTGCCACGCTGGCATCATTGCCGGACTGGATAATCATGCCCTTGAGCAGTTTTTCGACGCTGACATATTTGTTAACTTCGATAAACATGCGTGAGCCTTTCATGCGCCAGGCTTTCTCACTTATCTTGACCTGATCCTCCAGGGTTATGCTGCCCGCCTGAATTTCATAAAATACCACATAGGCGGTCATTAACTTGGTCAGACTGGCCGGTTCGATGCGTTCATCCTTATCCTTTGAGGCTAGAATATAACCGCTGTGCTGATCGATGAGCAGGTAGGCTTTGGCTGGAATTTCAGGTGCGCCTGGAACCAGTTTCGGATTAGCCTGTAGCGGTGAGGCAAAGACTGACAACAGCAAGAGCAAGGAGAATAGTAGGGGTTTACGCATGTGTTTCTCGGGAGTTGGTTTGCCGACCATTTTACAGGCTATGTATAGTAAAACATAGCGGTGGGTTGAGAAAATGGGAGTCGTTGCAGCTTGGGCAATGCCCCGCCTGCCGGGTTTGATTAATCGATCACGATATGTGGTTGAGCCAGTCCGCGTTGGCTGATCTGCTCGGCCAGCTGGTCGGCTTCATCGACATTGGCCAGTGGGCCGATACGCACGCGGTAAAGTTGTTTGTCCTTACTGTAAATCGCGCGGATGTTCTGGTTCTGCAAGCTACGCTGTAATTTGCTTTGTAATTGTTGGGCATTGCTGCGGCTGACAAAGGCTCCTGCCTGTAGGTATAAACGGTATTCTGGCGCAGTGGCGTTTGCAGTTTGTTTAGTGGTGTTGGCATGTGGCTGTGCTTGCTGGGAGCGACCGGGATCGAGGGCTTCTATTTCTACTACGCCAGTGCCGGTGCTGGTGATGCCGAGTTTTTTTGCCGCCGCCCAGGAAAGATCGATCAGCCGACTATCATGAAAGGGGCCACGATCATTTACTTTCACGACCACGCTGCGGCCATTGCCGAGATGGGTGACGCGCACCCAGGTGGGCAGCGGCAGCTCTTTGTGTGCGGCGCTCATGGCATACATATTATAAGTTTCGCCGCTGGAGGTGCGGTGACCGTGAAATTTTTTGCCATACCAGGAAGCCACCCCGCGGGCGCGATAGCCCTGGTTGGTTTTCATGACCCGATAGGTTCGACCTCGAACGTTGTAGCTGCTCGGGTTGCCGTATTTGCTACGGGGCGCATTCTGAGGAATGGCATCGGGGACATGGCTGATGTCGATATTTTTGTCGGGTGCGCGATCCTGATGAATTGAATAGCGGTTTTTTTTGGCTGTGCCGCAGGCGCTAATAAACAGAATGACAGTTAAGCTGAGTAAGACGAGTCGGAAATTACGGACGTTCATCGATTCTCGCGTAACTGCTGGCTAAGCTGGAACACCGACATGGAATACAGGGCGCTGTGATTATAGCGACTAATAACATAAAAATTATGCCAGACTACCCAGTGTTCGGGGCCATTGACGCCGTTTAGTTCAATCAATGAGCCTTTCATCTCGGTAGGCAATCCTTTAGGCAAGGGGATGCCGTGGGCACGCATTTCCTTTTGCGTCAGATGCGGTTTGAGCTGATGGCGTTTGCTGCCGAGCAGTTTTTTATAGCGGTCACCTTTGATATTGACCTTGAAAGCAATCGGCTCGTCCTTTTTCCAGTGATGACGTTTGAAGTAATTAGCCACGCTGCCAATCACATCTTCCGGATCACTCCACAGGTTGCGTTGTCCATCGCCACTAAAGTCTACTGCGTATTGACGAAAACTGCTGGGCATAAATTGTGGCATGCCCATGGCACCGGCATACGAGCCTTTTTGCTGTAGTGGATCAATGCCTTCCTCGCGTGTCATCAGCAGGTATTCTTTTAGTTCATTGCGAAAGAATGAGCTGCGTGGCGGGTAGGCGAAGGCCAGGGTGGATAGCGCATCCATCACCAGATAGCGTCCGGCATGTTTACCATAACGAGTTTCTACGCCAATGATAGCGACGATAATTTCTTCTGGCACGCCGTAGGTTTGCTGCGCGCGGTGCAGCAAGGGCTTGTTTTCCTGCCAGAATTTCAGGCCCCCCTTGAGTCGGTCACGGGTGAGGAAGATGGGACGATAGTCATGCCAGGGTTTGCCTTCTGCCGGGCGAGCGATGGCATCGAGGATAGTTTGCTGACGCCGGGTTTTGGAAAATAATTTTTTCAGTTCATCGGCATCAAACTGATGCTCTTTTACCATTTCATTAATGAAGCTATCGATTTGCGCGTTGCTGCCAAAATAGCTGGCTTTAGCCTGCACCAGGCTGCTGCACATTAAAAGAACGATGAATAACAGGTATTTATAATCTAGCATGGTGGTTTAAGCACTTCTTTAAGTTGGCATTAATTTACGATGTGTTTGTATAGACATGAGGATACCGAATCCTGCCAGCAGGGTCACTACCGATGTGCCACCATAACTAATTAATGGTAGCGGTACGCCGACCACCGGCAGGATACCGGAGACCATGCCGATGTTGACAAACACATAGACAAAAAAGGTCAGGGTAATACTGCCCGCGAGTAGACGGCCAAAGGTGTGTTGTGCCTGCGAGGCGATGAACAGGCCGCGGGCGATAATAAAAGCATACAGGCAAAGCAGGGTGGTGACGCCGAGAAAGCCAAACTCTTCGCTGAGTACGGCAAAAATAAAATCGGTGGAGCGTTCAGGCAGGAAGTCCAGATGTGACTGGGTACCGTTGAGCCAGCCCTTGCCATAGATACCCCCCGAGCCGATGGCGATAGTGGATTGAATAATATGGTAGCCCGCGCCGAGCGGATCATTTTCCGGGTTGATAAAGGTCAGCACGCGCTGGCGCTGGTAATCGTGCAACAGATAATTCCAGGCTATCGGTGTGCAGGACATGAGTAGAAACATGAACAGGCTGATGAAACGCCAGGATAGTCCGGCCAGCAACAGCACAAAGATACCGGAGCTGGCGATCAGCAGGGCAGTTCCCAGATCGGGTTGTTTGGCGACCAGCAGGGTTGGAATAATCAGTAAGGTTCCGGCAACAGTCAGGCGTTTGCGATTGGGTGGCAGGGGGGCTTCAGCAAAGTACCAGGCGATCATCATGGGTACGGCCAGCTTCATAATTTCCGAAGGCTGGAAGGTCACAAAGCCCAGATCCAGCCAGCGTTGTGCGCCCTTGCCAATTTCACCCATCACCAGTACGGCCACTAGCAGGAGCAGACCGAGGCCGTACAGTGAAGGTGACCAGAACTGAATGCCATAGGGCGAGAACTGTGCTAGTAGTAGCATGATAAAAAAGGCCAGCAGGATGCGTAGACCCTGTCCTTGGACTACGGCCATATTTTGATCGCTGGCGCTATAGAGCACCAACAGTCCAATGCCAGCCAGCAGCAACAGGGCAACTAGCAATGGCCAGTCGACATGCAGCTGAAAGCGATGTCTGCGTCGGGCATGGCTGGGTGCATCATAAAGCAGAGGCGGGTCGTTGAAAGCCATCTAGGATCCTGAACTCAGTAAATATTGATCCATGACCTTGCGGGCAATCGGCGCGGCGATGGCACCGCCACTGCCGCCGTTCTCAACGATCACCGCAATCGCAATCTGCGGGTCGTCGACCGGGGCAAAGCCAATGAACAGGGCATGGTCACGTAATTTCTTGCTGATCTCTTCCTCAATATATTCTTCGTCCTGCTTGATCCCAAACACCTGCGCGGTGCCGGTCTTGCCAGCAATAGTATACGGTAGTTTACGACTGATACGTCGAGCCGTGCCATGTACGCCATGCACCACCTGTTTCATCGCCTGGATAATAATATCCCAGTGATCCTCGCTGGCAGTGGCCGGGGGATTGATGGCGGCGGCGGGGATAATGTCAAAGCGGCTGCTGTCTGGCGTTTCAATCGCATAGAGCATGCGTGGCTGTTTACGCTGACCACGGCGGCTAAGGGTGGCCGTGATGTGAGCCAGTTGCAACGGGGTGGTGAGCATGAAGCCCTGACCAATGCCGGTGATCAAGGTTTCGCCGGGAAACCAGGGAAGGTTTCGAGCGCGGCGCTTCCATGCTCTGGAGGGCAGCAGGCCCGTTTTTTCGCCTTCGATGTCGATGCCGGTACGCTCACCCAGACCAAAGGTGGCGAGGAAGTCGTGCATGTTTTCGATGCCCAGTGCCAGCGATAGATCGTAGAAATACACGTCACAGGATTCGACAATCGCGCGGGTTAGATCGGTTTTGCCGTGGCCGCGTTTTTTCCAGTCACGGTAGCGACGCGGATCGTTTTTCAGCATGTACCAGCCGGGGCAGTTGATTTCTTCCGCCAGGTTGATTTCATGGGTTTCCAGTCCGGTCAGGCCAATGAACGGTTTAATAGTCGAACCGGGGGGGTACTGGCCGCGCAGGCTACGGTTGAACAGTGGCCGATCCGGTGAGTCGCGCAGCTGGTTGTAATCCCGGTTGCTAATGCCGTTGACGAACAGGTTGGGATCATAGGTCGGCATACTGGCTAGTGCCAGCACCGCACCGTCACGGGGGTCAATGGCCACCAGTGCGCCAGTGTTATCGCCAAAGCCATCTTCGGCAATGGCCTGTAGTTTTACATCCAAATTCAGATACAGATTATTCCCCGGTATCGGTAGCGTGCGTTCCAGTACCCGCAGGATTTTTCCCTGCGCGTTGGTTTCAACTTTCTGCATACCGACACTGCCGTGAAGTTGATCTTCATAGGCAAGCTCGATCCCGGTTTTGCCAATATGACTAGTGCCGCTGTAGTCGGATTCATCCAGCGTTTGTAATTCTCTGACATTGATACGACCGACATAACCAATGGCGTGAGTGCCCAGCGCACCCAGCGGGTAATGGCGAGTCAGGCTGGCATGGATATTCACGCCCGGCATGCGGTACTGGTTGACGGCGATGCGCGCGACTTCTTCATCGTTCAGTCTAAAACGTAAGGGGATACCTTCGAAACGACGCTTGTGACGGCGATTTTTGTTGAAGCGTTTAATATCTTCTTCACTGAGGCTAATGAGTTTGCCAATCTTGCGCACCGTATCATCCACATCTGGCATATGCTCGGTGACCAGTTCCAGGGTAAAGCTGGGCAGATTTTGTGCTAACAGGATGCCGTTGTGATCATAGATAAGCCCGCGCGTGGGCGGGATGGGCAGGATGTTGACCCGGTTGTTTTCCGAGAGCAGGGAGAAGTGACTGAGGTTAATGATTTGCAAATAGCTTAGACGAGCAAACAGGATAGTGGTAAGGATTACCACCACCATCACCGCGACAATCAGTCGCTGGTTGAAGATCTGCGTTTCCCGCACATGATCTTTCAGAGTTAGGTGCTTGCGCCGAGCCATGAATTATTGAGCCACTATTTAACCTGGTAATAACGGCGCAGGTTGCGCATAAAGACAAATACGGCGGGCCAGATCAGGGCGCTAACCAGTGGCGAGACCAGTGCCATCCAGAAGTCCGGTGCCAGTCCCTGCATGCCCTTGATCCAGAAAACCACAAGCATATAAATCAGGCAGAGGAAAAAAACGGTAATAGCCTGCTGCCACAGAGGCACCACACGAATACGTTGATGCATATTGATGGTCAGGAACACAACCAGTGCCATCACCAGTGCATACTGTCCCAGCAGAGTATCGCGCAGCACATCAAGCAGTAAGCCCATGCACCAGGCGATGCCGACGCCAACGCGATGCGGCAGCGCCATGCTCCAGTAGATAAGCACCAGCAACAACCATTCGGGCATAAAGGCATGCAACATGGGGGGCAGTGGCAGGATGTTCAGGAGCATGGCGACTATGAAGCTGATGGTGATGATCCAGCCGCCACGACTGCGTTCATGAATACTCATGGTGAGGCCTCTTGCGTGCGTGTGCAGGGGGTTTGCATTTCTGGCAGTGACGCATGCGATGGCCAGACCAGCAGCACTTCGCGGCTGCGATTCAGTTTGGCGGTAGGTTCAGCCAGCACCTGGGCGAAGGGCAGGCTGGGGTTGGTGTTGACTGCGGTGACTCGGGCAACGGGATAGCCTGCTGGAAACACGCAGCCCAGTCCCGAGGTGATCAACTCATCGCCGATTTGAATGTCGGCATTATTGGGCAGGTAGAGCAGCTCTAGCTGGTTGCTGCTGCCGGTGCCGACCGCGATAGTGCGCAGGCCGTTACGCGCCACCTGTACCGGCAGAGAGTGATCAGGATCGGTGATCAGGATGGCGGTACTGGTCAGTGGATAGATATGTACGATCTTGCCCATGATGCCATCAGCATCGAGCAGCGGCTGACTGACATAGAGATCATCACTCTGACTGCCCTTGTTAATCACCACCTGACGGCGAAAGGGATCGAGATCGACCGATAACAGTTCGGCGATCAGCATGCGCTCGCCTACGCGCTTGGAGGATTGTAATAGTTCGCGCAGGTGGACATTTTCTGCTTCGATAAAAGTAAATTTCTGTAGCTGTGCCCTGAGGATCTGATTCTGGGTGCGCAGGGTCGTGTTTTCCTGTTGCAGAGTGTCACGACTGACAAAGGTTTCTGCGGTCCAGCCGAAAAAATTACCGGGAAGATCGACCAGGTATTGCACCGGGTAGACAATGATAGACAGACCCGCACGAATGCTGCGCACGGTGTCAGTACGGTAATCCAGCGTCATCAGGGTAATCGACAGGAGCATCAGTAGGATCAGACGCATCCCGGTTGACGAGCCTTGGATGAATAACAGTTTAACGGGACTTCTCTCCGGTTAAGCAGACGTATTCACTGGTGGGCGATGTACCACAGGCACTTCCTTCGGTCGCCCACCCTACACAAAAATACAGCATGGCAAGCCTTAATATAGGGTGGGCATCGCCCACCATAAAGCCTGCAACCGACCTCTATTCGACACTAAACAGATCACCGCCGTGTTCGTCGATCATTTCCAGCGCCCGGCCACCACCACGGGCAACACAGGTCAGGGGATCTTCGGCAATCAAAACTGGCAGGCCAGTTTCTTCCATTAGCAGGCGATCCAGATCATGCAGCAATGCGCCGCCGCCGGTGAGTACCATACCGCGTTCAGCAATATCCGAGGCCAGTTCAGGTGGGGTTTGTTCCAGTGCGGTTTTAACGGCGGAGACAATGCCGGATAACGGTTCTTGCAGCGATTCCAGAATTTCGTTGCTATTGAGGGTGAAGCTGCGTGGAATGCCTTCGGCCAGATTGCGACCGCGAACTTCCAGTTCGCGGACTTCGTTGCCGGGGAAGGCAGTGCCGATTTCATGTTTGATGCGTTCAGCTGAGGACTCACCGATCAGACTGCCGTAGTTGCGACGCACGTAATTGATAATGGCTTCATCAAAACGATCACCGCCGATGCGTACCGAGGCCGAATAAACAATGCCGGAGAGGGAAATAATCGCGACTTCAGTGGTGCCGCCACCAATGTCCAGCACCATCGAACCCGAGGCTTCGGAAATAGGCATACCGGCACCGATAGCGGCAGCCATCGGTTCTTCAATCAGATACACATCACGAGCACCAGCACCGGCGGCGGATTCACGAATCGCGCGGCGTTCAACCTGGGTTGAACCGCAGGGCACGCAAATCAGTACCCGGGGGCTGGGACGGAAGAAACGGGCTTCGTGTACCTTGCGAATGAAATGCTGAAGCATTTTTTCGGTTACGGTAAAATCGGCAATCACGCCATCTTTCATTGGCCGGATGGCGACGATGTTGCCGGGCGTACGACCGAGCATGCGCTTGGCCTCCATGCCGACGGCGGCGATACTCTTGGGACCCCCGGGACCGCGTTCCTGACGGATGGCGACGACCGAGGGTTCGTTAAGCACGATTCCCTTGCCGCGTACATAAATGAGAGTGTTGGCCGTACCCAGATCGATGGATACGTCATTGGAAAACAGACCGCGTAAGCTATCAAACATAATTATTTATAATCTTTAATGTCATTAAAGGCGATACTTTAATAAAATAGGGGGGCGTTGGGCAAGCAATCATCATTGAATAAGTTAAATTTAAGGGAAATTATTTTGATTTCGCTACAATTGCCACCTAAATGCGCTCAGGTTCACATAATTTTCGAGGCACACCATGTCACTGGACAAACAAGACGTAGAAAAAATAGCACATTTGGCGCGATTAGCCATCAATGAAGAAGATGTTCCTGCATATGCTCAAAATTTATCCAGTATTCTGGATCTAGTTGAACAAATGAACTCGGTGGAGACTGATAATGTCGAGCCGATGGCGCATCCCACCGATGCGGTGCAGCGTTTGCGCGAGGATGACGTCCGCGAAACCGATCAGCGTGAGCGTTTTCAGGCGATTGCTCCCCAGGTTGAGGATGGCCTGTATCTGGTACCCAAGGTTATCGAATGAGCCACTTACAGATACCGTTGTAGGTGCGGCTTCAGCCGCACATGTTCGCCTCATAGTATCCGCAGGGTAGAAGGCGAACCTACGTGGAAAATTATTCCGAAGGATAGAAATATATGCACAACAAAACCATCGCTGAATTATCCCGCAGTCTACGCGAGGGTGAATTTTCCAGTGAAGAATTAACCCGCTATTTTCTTGAACGCATCAACAATCTGGATAGCTCACTGAACAGCTTTATCACGGTAACGGATGAGTCAGCACTGGCGCAGGCAAAGCAGGCAGACGAGCGCATTGCTGCCGGTGAAGCGGGGGTGTTAACCGGCATTCCGCTGGCGCAAAAAGATATTTTCTGCACCGATGGTGTGAAGACCACCTGTGGTTCAAAAATGCTGGATAATTTTATCGCGCCTTATAATGCTACCAGCGTTGCGCAATTGAATGCGGCGGGGACAGTGATGTTAGGTAAGACCAACATGGACGAGTTTGCCATGGGTTCCTCCAATGAAACCAGTTTTTATGGCGCGGTAAAAAATCCCTGGAATACGGAAACGGTGCCGGGTGGATCGTCGGGTGGCTCAGCGGCGGCGGTAGCGGCGCGGCTGACCCCCTGTGCCACGGGTACGGATACCGGCGGTTCGATTCGCCAGCCTGCCGCACTGTGTGGTGTGACCGGGCTTAAACCCACTTATGGGCGGGTGTCGCGTTACGGCATGATCGCCTTTGCTTCGAGTCTGGATCAAGGTGGGCCGTTGACCCGTACTGCGGAAGACGCGGCGATGATTCTGGGCGCAATGGCGGGCTTTGATCAACGTGATTCCACCAGCATCGATACGCCGGTGCCGGATTACACAGCGGGGCTGAACGACGATCTCAAGGGGCTGAAAATTGGTCTGCCGAAAGAATATTTTGGCGAGGGACTGGATAGCGGCATCGGTGATGCGGTACATGCCGCGATTGAAGAATATAAAAAAATGGGCGCGGAGATTATCGACATCAGCCTGCCCAATACCCATCTTGCGGTACCGGCCTACTATGTCGTCGCCCCGGCGGAATGCTCGTCCAACCTTTCACGCTTTGACGGCGTGCGCTTTGGCTATCGTTGTGAAGATCCTAAAGATCTGGAAGACTTATACAAACGCTCGCGCGGAGAAGCCTTTGGCACCGAGGTTAAACGGCGGATCATGATTGGCGCGTATGTCCTGTCTTCCGGTTATTACGACGCCTATTATTTGAAAGCACAAAAAGTGCGTCGGCTGATCAGTGCGGATTTCAAACAGGCATTTGAAAAAGTCGATGTGATCATGGGGCCGACCTCACCCACGCCCGCTTTTGGCTTGGGTGAGAAAGCCGACGATCCGATCACTATGTATCTCTCAGACATCTACACCATTGCGGTTAATCTTGCTGGTTTACCGGGTATCTCGATTCCTGCCGGGTTTACGAATAAGATGCCTGCGGGTTTACAGATTATTGGCAACTATTTTGCAGAAGCAAAACTATTGAATGTCGCACACAAATTTCAGCAGATAAGCGATCACCACCAGCAAATTCCTGCGGGATTTGAATGAAAGAATAAATCTAACGCAAAGACGCAAAGACGCAAAGA
>CAZIJT010000055.1:0-14818 GCA_964539595.1 uncultured Thiohalophilus sp.
ACTTCCGTCGCGCCCCCGGCATTATCCAACGCCCCCACATAGATTATCGAGCCGTCGCTGAAACGTAATTCAATCGCGGTTGCCTGATCAGTCAGGTTGGGACGGTCATACAGCACCACCCGATCAATCGTGTAAGTGCCGCTCCAGGTCAGGTTTAACCAGGCGCCCACGCCTTCACCGTTACTCGACCATTCCGCCGCGCCATTGCTCGGCCAGCCATCGATGATCCCATCCACTGCCGCCGTCGCCGGTTGTCCTGCCGCTTCACTGGACGCGGTGACCACTGCCTGATCGGCAACATTGCTTATGAGCGCATTCACCAATACGCTGACAACATTGGCTGCACTAAACATAGTTCCATCACTGACCACTAACTCGAAGGTCAGCGTCTCTGATTGAACTAAACCACTCGGCGCAGTAAATACCGGGCTGGCGGCGGTTGCGTCCGACAAGACTACCGCCGTTCCCCCTGTTTGTGTCCACGCATAAGTGAGCAGGTCACCATCAGGATCGCTACTGGCTGTGCCATCAATAAGCACAGCATCCGCTTCATTGACCGCCAACGATGCCCCTGCATTAGCCTGTGGAGGCTGGTTGCCAACCGTATTAACCGATACCGTCCAGAAAAATTCATCTTTATGAATAAACTGACCAATAAATCCGCCCGCACCGCCCTGACTGGCATGAGATTCTATTGCCCGATATTTAGGGTTATTGAGTAAATCAGTTGATTGCATCGGCGCAGGTACGTCCACCGTTTCACGATCCGTCCACAAGACAGGCAACGTGGTGCTGTTAGGTGGCTCATTGAAGGCGGTGGTAGGATCTTGCGCTGTCGGCCAGATCGAAGGATAACCGGTATGTACAATGCTCTTGTGAATCACGGGTTTGTAGGTGGAATCAGCGCTTACCACTGAGTTCAAGGCTGTCGCTACAAAATTGTATGTAGAGGCATGATCCGAGTGCGTATCAAACTCTGCCAAGGTGTAAATATGATCAGGCCGGTAAGTAGTAAAAATGCTCTCTAAATCCTGCAAGACATTCGCTAGATTGTAAGCTGCTGGGGTGCCGAACTGGTAGCTGTGATAATCGACGCCACCCAGACCACGGCTGGCATATGTCTGGGAAATACCGTTTGGGGTGACCAGTTGATCGGTTGCCAGGGTGTAGATATCAATCAAATCTTGCAAATAGGCATCCGGGTAGCCCAGAAAAATAAGATCGCTCTCAATAAGTCCCAGCTCAGTAACCTGTGCAGTCACGGCTTCATTCTGTCTGGTGGTGCCCGAGGTAACGCCATCAAGGGCATCACCATTGGTGATATATACCACCGTGACCTTCTCTCCACGATTAACCGCAGCAGACACAATGCCCGAGGCAATAATGACATCATCATCAGGATGGGGTGCGACAACTAAAATTTCTGCTTCAGATACAGAACCCCAGCTTAAGCTCGCCACTAACAGTATGGAAAATAAAGATTTTTGCCAACTCATCATTGTTGCATTCCTAAATTATATTTCTAGTTCGTAACCGCAGGCTGTTCTACAATTAGCTTCTCCGGCGCAACTCATTTCAATTTATGCGCGGGCTTCAGCCAAAGACCTGTCACTCAGAAGTGTGAAGTGTATAACAAAAAATCTTGCGTATATATGTAGCAAAAGTCATAGTCTTAGCGCAGAGGAAGGCCTTAACTGATTGTTTTTATTAGATTTGTATTTTTTCTGTTGTTCGCAGTTGTAGTTTTTTCACTCATACTCTGCAAGCTGGGATCAGCCCTAAAAGAGTCCCTGGTCGTGAGACTACTTTGCAGTCGGTTTGCGGAAACTGGTTATCAGCTGAGTGATTTCTGTATGCCGTACAAATTTGAAAGAATATAACAGCAGCAGGAACAGACCCACCGAGATAGCCGCCTTGAAAAGGACGTTAACTGAAATAAAGCTGCCCACAACAATAATGCTCATGGCCACGAAGGCTGGCCAAATAATTAACCAGGCGGTATGGCGTATTTTTAATTTCTGTCTTGCGTAATACGCAAAAAGTATCAGCAAAACCAGCTCGCTGACGATGGTTCCCACTGCCGCACCGACAGCACCCAGGATGGGGATAAGAATTATATTAATAACGACATTAATCCCTGTCGCAGCAGAAAATGAAACCACTCGCTGCTTTTGCATATCCGATGTCATCAATATGGTTTCAACCGCAATGCTAATAAACTTGATCGCAAACCCGGCGCTAAGGACTTCTAAAATAATAACTGATGAAAAAAAGTTTTTGCCAAACACCAGCACAATGATCGGGGCGGCCAGAATATAAAATAATATACTCGTTGACATCCCCGCAATAACCGCACCACGCAGCATCGCTTCAGATATTATTCGGTAACCCTGTTTGTCATGCGCGCTTTTTTGAAATAGTAGTGGTGAAAATACTCGCATGGCCATGATCGGTATTTTGTACGCGAAGTCTAATAATTTATAACCTGCTGCATACATGCCCACCTCCGTCATGTCTCGGAGGAAGGACAACATTAATATGTCAATTTTTAAAAAAATCTGCGACAGCAATCCTGACAAACCAAACTGGTAACTGCCCTTTATAATTTTCCAGCTATCTTTTATTTTTATTACTGGCCGAACTTCTTTAAAACAATAAATCGCCCAAATTATATTTACAATAAATGCGCCACCCACATAGGCAATAGCAACCGTGCTAATCCCTGTTTTATTATTAATGAATAACCAGGCCAGAATTAATATAACCAGCGGTGTGAGCCCCTGAAAAAAAGCATTCACCTCCATTCGTTGTTTAGCAACATATACCGCCGCCAATGATTCCTGGGCGGCCATGGCCAGCGCAAACAAATAAAACAAGCTAAAGAATCCGACGGTTGCCGCATCATACTCAAGCGCATTAAGCGCCAATATCAGCAAAGGATAACTGAGTATGAAAAATATGACTTTTAGAACAAGCGTTGTGCCCAACTGCTCTGGAATTTTTTCAGGATTACGCGAACCATCCTGCACCTGTTTCCAGCTCATACCCAGGTCAATAAAAAGTAATGCCGTCGTGGATAAGACAAATACGGTACTAAACATACCGTAGGCTTCCTGACCAAGGCGTCTTGCTAACAGGGCTTCAACAAAAATAAACGCGGCCTGCGCGGCTAGCCCACCGACTGCTAACGCTACAATATTTTTTGCCAGTTTGCGGGTATGTGAGCTCATAAATTGGAGGGGTTCATCATTTTACATAATAGTAAACTTGCACAGGCACGTTTACTATCAAGTCTTAACGGGGCGTTTTTTTATTTCTCGAGCAGGTATGCCACCCACTATCATTAATGCGTCGACCGGCTTGTTGACCACCGCGCCCGCCGCCACAATCGCGCCGCTTGCTATCGTCGTGCCACCTAATATTGTGACTTTACCACCTAGCCAGACATCATTAGCAATCTGTATGCCACCGTCATCAATCATACCTTGCTGTGACATGGGGATATCACTTCGATCAATATTATAATTACTCCCCCCCACCAGATAGCATTGCGGGCCAACCATGACATCATCGCCTAACGTTACCGGGCAATTATTTACTGATTGAATAATTGTTTGCGCGCCGATACCAGCACGTTTACCAACATGTACCGTACCGCCCTTGCAGGAAATCATTACATCGTTCGACATAATTGTGTCATCGCCAATATTAATCGTATCCTCTTCAGCCTCATTTCGGGCATCAAGAATACAGCCATCACTAACAATAATATTTTCACCCAGACTGATACGATTAGGGTGACGAAGTGTTATGCCAACACCAAAAGTAGTGCCGCCACCACATGCTCGAAACAAACGCGGCCAAAACATTTTTCGCAGAAACAACCCTACTGCCCCTGGAATAACCCCCAGCCAGACACAGCCTTCAAAATAGATGAAAGCAGAAAAAGATGACTGCCCCACAATAACACGCTGATAACGATTTAACGCAGATCCACCCTTGCTAACGGCGGCATGGGTCTTGTTTTTACTTTGTTCTGTCATCTAAAATCTCTGCTTAATCGGCCTATAATTAATTATTTGCTGGCTTGCCAACTTCCTCAAACACCTTAATAGTTTGCTGCGCAGCTTTATCCCAGCTAAACGCCTTAATTCGTTCATAGCCCCGGTGAATCAGTTTGTGCTGTAACTCTTTATCGTTAATTAATTTTAACACTGCACTCGAAATATCGTCGGGATCATCAGGCTCAACCAGCAAGGCAGCTCCACCCGCAATTTCAGGACAGGCTCCTGTACTAGCGGTAACTACGGGACAACCACAGGCCATCGCTTCAAGTATCGGTATGCCAAAGCCTTCATAATATGAAGGAAAGAGAAACAAATCAGCCAGACTATAGATAGCAGGCAAATCTTCCTGTTCTACCCAACCGGTAAACTGTATCTCGTCTTTTAATCCAAGCTCGGTAACAAGCGCCATCTCCTCATCATAATCCCAACGCATATCGCCTACCGAAACCAGCTTAATGTCTTCACCAAGATTATCTTTAATTTTTCGGAATGCACGCAGAATATTACTAAAATTTTTTCCCGGATATATTTTACCCACGAATAAAATGTATTTGTCAGGAAGCTTGTATTTTAATTTAAATTTTTCTCTGTCCTGTTGATCTTCGACAGCTGCAAAGTGCCCACCAATTGACGAGTGAATGACGTGTAATTTATTTGGGTTTATCCCGGTAAATTTTGCCATGTCATCGGCAGTGACCTTTGACACACAGGAAATTGCCGCAGCCTTTTTGCTATAAATAGGCAATAATAATTTGTTATATAGGATGTCAATTTTATTGTAAAACTGAGGATAGACAAACCACTCTGAACCATGAAATACCATCATAGTTTTACAGCGGGTTAGCAGGGGAATGGAAAATTTTGTGTTAAATATAATGTCTGCATTATAGCGTTTAGCTATACCGGGAACCGTCACATGATCCCATAGCAACTTGCCCTTTGCAGGACAAACCACTTCAGTGAGCTGTTTATGCTCGCCAAAACTACCCATTTGCTGGTCGTTTACATATATAAAAATATAATGATTATGCTTATCATTGTCTAAAATTGCCGACATGAGGTTTCTTGCATAGACCCCTATGCCCTGTTTTTCTTCCAATGTTCTAAGCATAACCGCAATTCGCATGGGCTTTTTATCTTCCGTATTCAATACAAGTTTTAACTGAACAGTCTCTACTAAGTTGTAGCCATCAGTTCATCAACAAATTCTTTTAAATCATCTACCGATTGATCTTCGAAATACATCCGGTACCAAAATTCCATATTGATCAAGATCCATAGGCGAAAATTATGATCGACTTTGCCATCAACGTGTTCCTGAAAAATCTGATCTATATAGGATTTATTAAAATAGCCCAATTCAACAAAACGTGACTGCTCAAACAACTTGCGCACAAACTCTTTCAGATCTGTTCTCAACCACACTCCGATTGGAAAGCTGAAACCCTGCTTCTTTCGATAAATCAATTCATCCGGCAAATAGCGTGCGGCCACTTTTTTCAGAATGTGCTTAAGACTTTTACCTTTTAATTTCATAGAAGCCGGTATTGATGCAGCAAATTCGATGACTTTATGATCCATCAAGGGGGGCCGGCTTTCCAGTGAATGCGCCATCGACATGCGATCCACAATAGACAACAGGTGATCGGGCATACGTGTCATTAAATCGGTAAACAACATGCGATCAACTAAATCATCCGCATTCTCTGCATTAAAATATCGCAGGATCATTCCAACTGAATCGTCATCTACGATCTTACTGCGAAAATCTGAATTAAATAAATTCTCTTTTGCATCTGGCGTGAAGCGCAAAAAACTCATACTGTGAGCATATCGCTCACCCCGATCATAAAAGGACATTTCGTTCACCCAGCTGGCCTTCTGGGCTAAACTCTTATAACCAAATGATTCAGGCATAAGATTAATCACCCGTCGCATAATTTTTTTACGGAACCATTCTGGCAGAATGCAGTAATAATCCACCAGACGTTGTCCGGCAAAGCGGTCATACCCGGCAAAATTTTCATCGCCACCATCACCGCTCAATACCACTTTAACTTTTTTGCTGGCTTCTTTGGAAACCAGAAACACGCCCACACCAAAAGGATCAGAAGGCTCGTCAAGGTGATAAATCATCGATGGCATCATGTGTACCAGGTCAGCCTGTACGATTTTCTCATGCGCGTCGAGATCATATTTGTCACTCACCATACGCGCGTAGGGTAGTTCATTAAAATTTTGTTCCTTCACACCAATGGAGAACGTCGGGAATTTTTCACCACTAATTTCGGCAATCATGGCAGTAATCATACTTGAATCAATACCGCCACTTAAAAATGAACCTACCTGCACATCGCTAAGAAGATGCATTTTTACCGAATCATAGAGTATTTCATTTAACTCTTCTTCTATGGTTTCCTCTGAAGCATTAAGCTTGTCGGTAAAAGAAGGCTCCCAGTATTTGTTTATTTCTGTTTTGCCATTCTCCCAGGTCATGGTAGAGGCTGCTGGAAGTTTATTTATTCCCTCAAACAGGGTGTACTGATCGGGAATAAATCTTAATGACATATAATGCCAGAAGGCATTCATGTTGGGTGCAGTTTTCACCATCTTTGCAGCAAGTATGGATTTCACTTCCGAGGCAAATAAAAAGTCATTGCCAACCTGAGCAAAGAATAAAGGTTTTTGTCCCATATGATCTTTGGCCAGAAACAACTTTCTGTTTTTAACGTCCCAAATCACAAAAGCAAACATGCCGCGCAAATATTTTACGCAGTCGCTTCCATGTTCCTCATAAAGATGCAGTATTACTTCAACATCGGTTGAGGTCTTGAACTGGTGTCCCTTATTAATTAATTCTTCACGTAATTGCGGGCTATTATAAATCTCGCCATTACACACCAGTTGATATTGACCCGACTCATTACTGATCGGCTGTTTGCCACCTTCGATATCAATAATACTCAGACGTCGATGACCCAAAGCTATATTGTCATCACGGTAAAATCCTTCTCCGTCCGGGCCACGATGTATAATGGCTGCGGTCATGTCTGAGATTTTATCGCGATGAGTTTGAGAAATTATTCCAGCGAAACCACACATTTTTATTTCCGTTTAAATCAGATTAAAACAAAATACTATAGATAACCTTCGGCTTTGTACCACTCATAGGTTCGCTTTAGTCCTTCTGCCAGTTTCACCTTGGGATCATAGCCAAGTTCTTTTTTTGCACGCTCGATACTGAACGCACGATTCTGCCGAAACCAGTCAACTCGCCGAGGAAATATGGGCGGCGTAATACGTAGTGGCTTACAGACTTTCTCAAAGAAATGTCCGGCAATGATCAATGGTGTGATTGGGTAGTGGGGTATCTTGACTTTCACACCCATCGCATCAGCCACGGCCTGAACCAGTTCATTAATAGATATGTATTGATCATCCGCAATCAGGTACGTACCACCCGTGCCTTTCTCTGGATCCATCGCTAACATATGCGCATCAACCAGGTTATCTATATACAGTGGGTGATAGAGTGTTTTACCACTACCGAACATTGGGAACTTGCCCTTGGCTACGCGCTTAAAAATCATAAAAAAGCGTTCTGGATCCCCTGGCCCATAAATAGCAGCCGGCCTGATAATCGTGGTTTTCATACCCTGTCTGGCAAATGTCTCAACCAGCGGTTCAGCTTCGTACTTGGTTTGCTGGTAATAATCAGCGGCATTGATAGGTGCATCTTCATTCGCCGGTGGGTTATCAACATTGCCATGTACACCACAGGTGCTGCAATAAATGAATTTTTTCACGCCATGTTTTCTGGCAGCTTCAAGCGCGTTGCGCGTGCCGCCAATATTAATCTCATCATAATAGGTATTGGGGACATCAAGTTCACGGAAGGCGGCCGCCAGATGCTGAACCACATCGACACCTTCGGTACTGCGATCAACTAATTCTTTATCGGCAACGCTGCCAATAACGACCTCAGCCCCCCACTTGCGAAGTTCATCAGTTTTGATGCCTTCTTTGTAATCCATAGCAACAACTTCATGGCCTTCGTCCAGCAGACGCTTAACTAACGCCTTGCCCGTAAAACCGGTGCCACCGGTCACAAGTACTTTCATTGGAAATCACTCCATCGAACTAAAATTTAAGAAATGGTAATTATATCTGTTGATATATATTGTATATTTTTACAGCCGCTGAATCCCATGAAAATTGCTCAAGGATCCGCGATTTCGCCTGTTTTCCACGCTGCTCACGCTCATCAGGTGAAGCAAGCGCCTGCTTTAATGGTAACAATAAGGCATCCTCATTCTGCAGGCCGCCATAATAACCTGCATCCCCAAGCATCTCACGGTTATTCGCATTATCATAACAGACAACACTTAGACCTGCCGCCATATAGTTGAGCAATTTACCACTGGCTTCTCCCGAAGCCGCTCGCTTGGGTTCGATGGCCACATCGGCCAAACTTAAATAGCCGGACAGTGATTCATAGGCCACCCTGCCAGCCAAACTGCATCGATCAGTCAGCCCCTGCGCTTGCAAATAGTCTTCCAGTTCCTCGACCGGATAACCGATGATCAAAAAGTGGCAATCCAGCTTATCGCGCGTTGTCGCCGCAATCAGTTCACAAAGGCTATCAAGCCCTTTTGCAGCCGAAAGCGCGCCCGTATAAATCACAATCGGTTTATCGGCAGGCAAGTTAAGTTGCGAACGCAACTTTTCGGTTTCTGTCGCGCTGGGTATAATAATGTCCGTTCCATCACTGACCTGTGTCAGCTTGTTCTGTGCAATATTAAATTCCTCTCGGAGTATGGCTAAACTATTCCCTGAGGAACAAACAAAGTGGTTGGGCATTCTTGTTATTAGCCATTCAACGGTCCAGAAAATACGCCGCAAAAACCCGGCTTTTTTAAAATAACCATGCGCATCGAGTTCACCCACCAGACTGCCCTGTACATCAAAAACCAGTGGCAGGCGACGCCAGAAAAAAATCCACTTCGCCACCCAGCCAATCAATGAGCCTTCGTGCAAATGACCATGAATAATATCTGGTTTCTCACGCCAGATAGTCTGACAGACTTTGATGAGCAACAATATGTCAGCACGATATTTATACGGCGAAGGTCCTGCTTCCAGCTTGGTATATCCCGGTATATTCTTTATCCGCACAGCCTTTACACCTTCAACATCTCGACCATGATGATAGGTACAAAGTAAATTATTTACGCCTAGTTTATTCAATGCCAAAATCAGGCCACGCACGCGCATGTGGCAACCGCGGTCAGCAAAAAAGGGGGTGGGCGCAATATGTAATATGCTCAGGTTTTTATTCTTGTCTGTCATTATTTTTACTTGTACTGGTAGTATTTCTTTACCCGATCCATTTCCTCAAGCTGCCGTGCCGGCTCCCACTGTAACTGTGCAGAAAGGATTTCATTGCACCTGCTCAAAAGTCTGTCTCCCGGGTTGCCGAGCGTTCCCAAGCCACTGCGACGAAATATAAAATCGTCCAGGTGGCAGACCATTTCATGCTCGGCTGCATAAATCACCTGAGCTTCTATATCAGGGTAATATTCGGACAAGCGCTGTGACCAGCAACTGTCTTTTTCAGCATAAGCTAATACTTGATCAATATCAGTACCATAAAGCGTGATCAGATGATCGATGCTGTCTGCACTTAGTAATGCCTGATACTGGCTTTGTTTGCTGCTGCGGAATTCAATAATATCTTTAATATTACCTGAATATAGTGGTGTGCTGCGTGTCTGGCATGGGTTCAATTTTTTAGTGAACTTCCGTGAAATTTGATCAATCGCTTTTTCTGCCAGCAATCTGGCCGTGGTAAATTTTGCGCCAAAAACGGTTACTAATCCCTCTATATGCTCTTTTTCCGCGTGATCGATTACCTGATATTCACCTGTTCCCTGATAAACTTTGGTGTTGATCTCATCATCGATTAAAGGATAAATCCCGGCATAGGAATACCTGACGTTGTCCCTGCTCAGCACGTCCTGTCCAAGCGCCGAGTTAATGTCCGAGATAAGTTCATTAATATCATCTTCAGTCGGACGCACATCATTTAATTCATGTTCATAGGCATCATAGGTCGTACCGATCAACGAATATCCACGCCAGGGAATAACAAATACATGCCGTCCACCGCGATTAATTATGGCAGTGTTCTGCTTTTTGGTGGCCAGCGCAATAGCTGCATTTTCTGTTATTTTGTCAGTGACGATATGCGCGCCCTTGGAAAAAGCGGTCACCAGTTTACTTTCCCCCAGCGCATCATTGAGCAAAGGTATCCAGGGACCCGCCGCATTAACGACGCAACCTGCCGAAATTACAAACTGTTCCCCGCTTAGTTGGTCGGTGACGTTGACACCATTAACCGTATTGCCATCACGATGAAATGAATCAGCGCTGACGTAATTTGCAACCACCGCAGATTTTTTTACTGCCGATGAAATAAATGCCAGCGTCATCCGCTCAGAGCTTTCCATATGACTTTCAAAAAACACTACGCCCCCGGTTACACCCGCCAACTCAACTTCAGGGATGTATTCAGATATCTGCGCCTTGCTTAAACTTTTCCATCCGGGGATCTTTTTCTTTTTATCCTGCAATGTGCTGTTTTGACCGAAGCAAATTAGCTGGTAGGCCAACATGCCCACGTATAAAACCCACTTACTTTTAAGCAAGCTCTTATACGCAGGAACAACAAACGGAATATATTTTGTCAGCTGTGGCGCAATTTTCTGATAATATGCACGCTCCAGTGCCGACTCCCGAACCTTGGCTAGCTTACCCTGTTGTAAATAGCGGATACCGCCATGAATCAGCTTCGAAGATGCTGAGGAAGTTTCCGCACCAAAATCATTTTTATCAATCAAAGCCACGCTCAGGCCTCGATTAATCGCATCCCAGGCAAGGCAGGCACCGGTGATACCGCCACCAATGATGACCAGGTCAAACTGGGTATTTTTCAGAGAGTCGAGATTGCGCTGCATTTTTTCTGCCCAGTGCCTTTCATAGGGTTAGATAAACTTGTAATATTTGCCAATAATAACAGATAAGCATGCCGACTGACTCCCTTGTGAATGAAGATAAATTAATCCACCTATCAGCACGCTTTAATCACCGCATAACAAAACGTAAAAACTATGACTAAAGATATACTTCACCCGCGTCTGTTCCTTGTGATCGGATTGTTAATTGTCGTTGCCGCCATTCCTCGCTTTTATAATCTTGGCAACCTGGGGTTTTATGGCGATGAAGAAACCTCAGCACTGCCCGCCTATTCTTTGGCAACCGGCCAGGCTGCAATGATGCCCAGTGGCATGCCTTACCATCGAGCCATGCCACTAACCTGGCTCAATGCTACTTCAGCACGCATATTTGGGCTTAAAAATGAAATTTCTTATCGCATACCTTCAGCGATATTTGGTGTTCTCACTATCCCACTTTTATTTTTATTCATTCGATCTTTTGCCGGTAGTGGTATTGCGCTAGTTGGCGCACTGATTTTAGCTTTATCGGAATGGCATATTATCACCTCGCGTGAAGCCCGAATGTACTCCCCTTTCCTTTTCTTTTATCTTGCCAGCGCCTATACACTCTGGCTCTGGCTCGCCCACAAAAAAACATCGCACTTTATTTTAATGCTACTGAGCTTTGTTGGCGTATCCAGCATGCATGCGCTGGGCTTAACCGCTATCCTTTTCGCGCTCATCCCCATTGGCATCAAAGACTGGTTTAAAACATCACACATAAAACTACTGATAATCGCCGCAGCTGGCGCACTGTTCCATCAACTCTATTATCGAATTTATGTCAATAAATTTGAACCCTGGATTGCCACACAGGGAGAGCCCATCACAATCAAGACCACCGAGAGCAAGCCCGCCTACTGGATACTTGAATCTATTAGCAGCCTTCCCAGCTGGGCCATCCTCTCGGCAATTGCAGGATTGTTGCTTGGCCTGTTTTACACACATCAGTGCCGAGCAGAAAAAACGCGTAATGAAAGTTTCTTTTATTTGACTACTTTATATAGCAGCGCAGGATTAACCGGCTTATTTGCGGCAACTGGACAATTCCATGCCTTACTTTTATGCCTGATAATATTTTTCCTGCTTTACGCTCGACCACTGACTCTCTTGCCCAAAAATTACACCCTTGTTGCCTTAGTCGCACTCACCATCCCCTGGATGATAAGAGCCATCACAAGCGCTGATATAGTTTCTATGATCAAAGCAAGCTTAATGATGCCTTTTCCTTACCTGGCTTATATTTTTGACATGTCACCCGGACTGATCATTCTATTTATTATTTCCATTTATTTTATCCTGACCGAGCAAACAAATAATTCATCGTACTTTTTCCGTGCCAGTCTTCTAATCGTTATGATTATGCTGTTTGCAATTGGCGCAGCCAAAGCATGGGGCGGCGTACGCTATCTATTTGGGATATATCCCTTTATCGCAACACTCTCAGCCTTTGCACTTATTGTCGTGATAGAAAAATTAATCGTTGGCATACCTGTGTTAGCTAAACGCCACTATGCCGCTACCGCCATTGGCTGTTTAGTTGTCGCCTCTGGCATACTTGGTGGCCATGGTATTCCCCAGGCCGTGAAAATCATGACCCTGGATTACGGTGAAAATGTAAATCAGCATGCGCTTGGCTTTCCATTTTACCCTGATCATAAGAGTGCCGGTGAATTTGTTAAAACCTCCATGTACCCCGATGACATTGTCATCGCCGAGGATATGCTGCAGCAGAAGTGGTATATAGATAAAGTTGATTTCTGGTTGGCTCACAATGAAAATGTGAGTCCTTTTTTATACAAAAATAAAGATGCACAAATTAAAGACATTTACGTCAACAGCACCCTGCTCAAGGATGAACGTCTTAATAGCTTTCTAAAACCAGAAGCAGGACGTGTCTGGATAATCACCTCGGCTGAGGCTGTGACCAACCCGGAACTCTATCTTTCCAGCGCACAATCTGAATGGCTTGAACATATTTCATCTACCCATAAGCCTGCCTATACTGCTCGGGATGGTGTAACCAGGGTCTATCTTCTGAACGACACACCATGAAGCCATCCACGCTGGACGCGGCTGGCTAAACAACGTGTCTTATGCTTATAATTCTGACTGATTTTTATATGCTTCGTGCAAAGCACTCATTCTTACTAACTCAAATAAAGCTTGTTCCACATGCGTGATATTATTTTATTTCTTGCTATTTTTAGTCTGGTGCCGATAAGCCTGAAGCACCCGTATTATGGTCTGCTTGCCTGGGCCTGGCTAAGCTTTATGAACCCACACCGATTGACATGGGGATCGGCACACGATTTCCCTTTTGTACTTTTGATTAGCGCCGCGACGCTTGCTGGCTTTATTATTATGGTGATGCGTGATCGAGACAGCTTTAAGCTATCCATGCAACGTGAAACCGTTTTATTGTTGCTCCTCTGGCTGTTGTTTACAATAAGCACCATCTTTGCTTTGTACCCAGAACTTGCCTGGCCTGAATGGTCCAAGATAAGCAAAATACTCATCTTCTCCTTTCTTATTATTATACTAGTAGATACTGAACAAAAGTTGCGTGGCTTTTTACTGGTAACGGCTCTATCGTTTGGTTTTTATGGATTCAAGGGCGGCCTTTTTTCAACCTTGACCGGTGGTAATTTCAGAGTCTGGGGGCCTGAAGGCACGTTTATCGCTGATAACAATGCCATGGGTCTAGCCCTTAATATGACATTACCTATACTCTGGTATCTGGGCATTACCGAAAAAAACAAATACTTGCGCCATGCTCTGTTTCTAACTTTTACACTTTCTTTGCTGGCCGTTATTTTCACCTATTCACGAGGTGCCTTTTTGGGTCTCGCAGTTGTGCTTTTATCAATTATCATGTCGCTGAAGTTTCGTTCCAAAATGATTATCGGCGTAGCCCTGTTTTTTCTTTTACCTGCTGCAATCAGCCAGATTCCTGATCAGTGGTTTGACCGTATGAATACGATTCAAACATACGACGAAGATGCTTCTGCTGTCTCACGCCTGGCATCATGGACAACCGCATACAATGTTGCGCTTGACTATCCTCTAACGGGTGGCGGCTTTCAGGTCATTGATAAAAATGAAATTCATTATATGTATGGTGAAGAGAAATATCGTGGTGCTCATGTAAGCGGCGTACATAGCATCTACCTTGAAGTTCTTGGTGAAAATGGGTTTGTTACTTTTATTGTTTTTGTATCGCTTATTTTTTTCACTGTAATGAAAATGAAGAAAACTCGAAAATTATATAAAAATAAAAAAATAGATAACCTTTTCTACTATAGCCATATACCCCAAATCAGTATCCTTGCTTACGCCGTTAGTGGCGCATTCCTTGAGCTCGCCTCATTCGATCTTTTTTATACCATGGTTTCTTTGGGAATAGTTATTAATGTTCTTGTTGTTAACAATCTTAAGTCTGAACAGGAAAATGATTTGAGAGGCCATAATGCTCACAGCTTCAACCCTCATTCTCGACTGTAACGATAAAACCAGGTGTTTCTACACGGCTTACTTTCCGCTCTGAAACTGGGTAATGAATCTCCCCGCCGCAAGCAGATGGGGTATCTGCGTATGTAACATAAAATCAGGGCGCATCCAGTTTGATATCAAGCCATGCGCCTGCCTCATCACCATAATCCAGTGTTGCTAACAGCGGCGCATCAACATACTGCT
>CAZIJT010000056.1:0-6778 GCA_964539595.1 uncultured Thiohalophilus sp.
CATCACGCTGCAACCGCTGCGAAGCATCTTCATCACTCAACCCCTGTTCGGGATCGGCATGCAGACTATTCAACGACTCGGCAACGCTCTGACGCGCATAATCATCACTTGCCCTTAACATATACGCTCTCCGTTAAAATCAGTCAGAAACTCTCAACTCGAGATTGCTGTTTAATAACTTACGCCGCTGTTCATGGCTTGTCTATCATGTAAATTAACCGTGTTTTGCAGCCCCGAAGCGCGCTGCTCACGATGACAACATCGCCATTTACTCCTGACTGACAGTCTGGCTTGTCGGTCTCAGAGACAGTAAGATGACGGCTTTATTTCGAACCTGTTCAGGACTGCAACTATGCTCATCGGCATTATTTTTATCTGGCTGATCACTGCCATCGGGCTGTGGATCGCCAGTCTGATCATTCCCGGCATTCGCATCAAATCAACCGCCACCCTGCTCAGGGCGGCGCTGGTGCTGGGGTTGATCAACGCCTTCATCCGCCCGCTATTGTGGCTCTTTACCCTGCCGCTGACCGTGCTTACCTTCGGCCTGTTCGCGCTGGTGATCAACGCCTTTACCATCTGGATCACCGCCTCGCTGGTGCGGGACTTTGAAGTTAAAAGCTTCGGCTCGGCCATCCTCGCCGCCATCATCATGGCATTGCTCGGCCTGTTGGGTTTCGCCCTGCTGCAATGGTTGATGCTCGACAGCGTACACTGGTATTACTTCGAGCAAATGCCCGGCCATCATCCCGGCATGTTTATCTGAGCAGGATGACAGGCACTGCGCTGCAACCATGCTAGAATGCCGCACCTATGTACCGGCATCATCTTAAACGCGCCCGACGGCATTATTTTTCTCCACGTAAACTGCGCCTGCGCCTCGCTTTCTGGGGCGGCGCCCTGATGATTGGCGCGACCGCCGCCGCCTTTGCCCTGCTCAGCCATTTCAGTGACGAAAATTTTTATCGGCTCTATCTCCAGCACCCTTATATCGCCTACGCGCTGCCGCCATTTGGTCTGGCGCTGATCGCCTGGTTGACGCGCAACTTTTTTATCGGCACCGAAGGCAGCGGTATTCCGCAGGCCATCGCCGCACTGGAAATGAACCAGCACCACCTGCGTGAGAAAGTCCTGTCACTGAAAGTTGCCGCGGGTAAAATTGTTCTCACCAGTCTGGGTCTGCTCTGTGGCGCATCCATTGGCCGTGAAGGCCCGACGGTGCATGTGGGCGCATCGATTATGTATTCGCTGCGCCATATTGCCCTGTTCCGTGGTCGGGACATGACCCGGGGATTGATTCTCGCCGGTGGCGCGGCCGGTATTTCTGCCGCCTTTAATACGCCACTGGCGGGAATCATGTTTGCCATCGAGGAAATGGGGCGCGCCTTCAGCAAACGCCACAGCGGTACACTGATCATATCAGTGGTGCTGGCCGGTATCGTGGCGCTGTTTATTCTTGGCGACTACACCTATTTCGGTAAATCCAGCGCCGCCCTGCCGCTCACCTCCGCCTGGCTGGCCGTGGCGATCTGCGGCATCGGCGGCGGCCTGCTCGGCGGCCTGTTCAGCACCACCTTGATTCAGGGCACCCGTCGGCTCGCACCGATTGCCCTGAGCCATCCGGTGCTACTGGCTTTTGGCTGCGGCCTGTTGATCACCCTGTTTGGCATTTCCAGCGATGGACTCACTTATGGCACCGGCTATGAGGCGGCTCGTCATCTGGTCGATGGCGGCGAACCGTCTCTGTTCTACCCCTTCTTAAAAATGCTGGCCACCGTCGCCTCGTATTTGAGCGGCATTCCCGGTGGTATTTTCGCACCCTCACTGTCAGTGGGTGCGGGACTGGGTGCAGATCTAGCGCTATTAATGCCCGGCTCGCCCGCCTCGGCCTTGATCATGCTGGGCATGGTCGGCTATTTTACCGGGGTAGTACAAACGCCCATTACCGCGTTTATTATTGTGATGGAAATGAATGCCGACTCCTCCATGCTCCTGCCGCTGATGGCCACCGCCTTGATCGCAAAAGGCGTCTCGCATCTGGTCTGTCCGGTGCCGATTTACGAGGCGCTGGCGCTGGCCTATCTCGACCGCAATAAGGAATAACACATGCTCTGGGTTAAAGCCTTTCACGTCATCTGTATGGTCACCTGGTTTGCCGGGCTGTTCTATCTGCCGCGCCTGTTCGTCTATCACGCGGCGGCGGAAGACAAAATCAGCCGCGAACGTTTTAAAATTATGGAACGCAAACTCTATTACGGCATTACCACCCCCGGCGGACTGGCGACCATCGCGCTCGGCCTGTGGCTGCTGTTTGACTACGGCTGGACAGCCTACAGTCAAAGTGGCTGGCTACATGTCAAACTGCTGCTGGTGGGCATGTTGATCGTCTACCATTTACACTGCG
This sequence comes from uncultured Thiohalophilus sp., assembly GCA_964539595.1. Lineage (GTDB taxonomy): Bacteria > Pseudomonadota > Gammaproteobacteria > UBA6429 > Thiohalophilaceae > JAADGZ01. The sequence goes on from CAZIJT010000056.1 coordinate 2,405, forward strand.
GCAAACTGCTAAAAGAATTCGCCCGCGACCAGAACCACCACAGCCATGTCTTTTATCGCTGGTATAACGAGTTTCCGGTTTTGATTCTGGTCGGCATCATTATTATGATCGTCATCAAACCTTTTTGAGGAAGCCACATGATTCATCCCAGCGCTATCGTTGATCCCAATGCCCGTCTTGCCGGAGATGTAGAGGTCGGTCCCTTCAGTATTATCGAAGCGGATGTGGAAATTGGCGCGGGCTGCAAAATCAGCAGCAACGTGCGCATCTACAGCGGCACACACATGGGCAGCCACAACTACATCGATCACGGCTCGGTGCTGGGTTGCGAACCGCAGGATCTGGGCTTTGCGCAGGAAAACAGCAAACCGCTGATCATCGGCGATCACAACCGTTTCCGCGAAGGCGTGAATATCAGCCGGGGCATCAAAACCGAACACGGTACAGTCGTCGGCAGCCATAACTACATCATGGCCATGTGTCACATCGGCCACGACTGCATCGTCGGCGATCATAATATTTTCGCCAACACCGGCTCGCTTTCCGGGCATGTGGAAATGGAAGATTATATTTTTCTCTCCGGCAAAACCGCCACCCACCAGTTTTGCCGTATCGGTGCCTATGCCATGGTCGCCGGACTCTCCGGAGTGGCGCAGGACGTGCCGCCTTATCTGATGGCCGATGGCCACCGTGCTGAGGTGGTTAACCTGAATGTGGTCGGACTACGCCGCGCCGGTTTCAGCCCCGCCCAACGCAAGGCCATCAAACAGGCTTACAAGCTAATCTACAAGTCAGGCCTCAAATTGCAGGCCGCTCTGGATGAACTTAAAGCTGCCGAGCCCACCAGCGAAGTTAGCCATATCATTGAATTTATTGAAGGTTCCGAGCGCGGAATTATTTCCCATCGCTGAAATCTGGACGCATTAGCAGCCCCGGAATAAATTTCCCCGCAGCAAGCTGACGGGGTATGAATGGTAGGTTCGCCTTCAGGCGAACATGTGCGGCTAAAGCCGCACCTACAATCTTGCTTCGCTGCAAGCAGCGGGGAATTAAACCCAAAGAGGATTAAATCTAACTGAGAATGATTTGCACTTGTATTTAAGTTTGTTTATAGTGCATTCAAATATTATTTGATGAGGTTTAACACCATGCGTAAACGCACTCTCTCTTTGCTTATCGCCAGCGCACTGGCGCTGCCCGGACTGCTACCGGCTCTGGCGCTGGCCGACAGTGATTCCCAGCAAAAAGAAATCGATGCGCTCAAAGCGCAAAACAAACTCATTCTGGAACGTCTGGATGCCACGGCTGAGATGCTGGAATCTGGCACAAGCCCCGCGGGTAACAACACCAGTGCAAAGCACGATCATGGCACAAACAGCGATGGCACCATGCGGGATCGCACCTTCGGTATTCACGGTGGCAAGGGCAAAACCACCATCGGCGGCTACGGCGAGTTGCACTACAATAATCTGAACAACAAAAAACCCGGCGGCACTGATAAAAAAGAAATGGACTTCCACCGTTTCATTCTGTTTATGGGGCATGAATTCAGCGACAAGATCCGTTTCTGGTCTGAGCTGGAAGTCGAACATTCAGTCGTCAAGGACACCGATGATGGCAGCAATGGTGGAGAAGTCGCTATCGAGCAGGCCTTTCTTGAATTTGATCTCAACAACGATACCGCCGCTCGCGCCGGTATCATTCTAGTACCCGTGGGCATGCTCAACGAGACTCACGAGCCACCCACGTTCTACGGCGTCGAACGTAATAATGTAGAAAAATACATCATCCCCACCACCTGGCGCGAAGGTGGCGCAAGTCTGGTGGGTCGTTTCGCCAATAGTTTCAGCTATGATCTGGCGGTGCATACTGGCCTGCAAATTAGCAGCAGCGACTACGCCGTACGCGGTGGACGTCAGGGCGTGAGTAATGCCCCAGCCAACGATTTAGCCGCCACTGCACGCCTAAACTGGATCGGCGTACCCGGCCTAGTTCTTGGCGTGGCGATTCAACAGCAGGCCGATGTCACTCAGAGCACGGATGCTACTGCCGGTAGCGCCACCCTGATTTCCGCCCACGCCGACTGGCAAGTCAGTCAGTTTAGATTGCGCGGCCTGTATGCCAGCTGGGATCTGTCCGGTAGCGGCCCGGCCACCGTCGGTGCAGACAAACAACAGGGCGGCTATATTGAACCCTCCTGGAAGTTCACCCCAAAATTCGGCATCTTTGCGCGCGCCAGCCAGTGGGACAATCAGGCTAACAGCAGTGCCGACACCCAGTATGATCAAATCGATGTTGGCTTTAACTACTGGCCGCATGAAGACGTGGTGCTAAAATTTGATTATCAGGATCAATCCGTTCCTACCGACGAAAATGAGTATGACGGTTTCAACCTCGGCGTCGGTTACCAGTTCTAATAGCGGCTGTTTTCATGGATAATCGCCGGTTTCGCTGCGACGAAACTGGCTTTTACGTTTTATGTTTATGAATAAACTCACTCCAATTCTGGCCTTGCTTGTTTTTCTCACCAGCATCAGCCACAGCAGCGCCAAAGGCGTGTATCAAACCCAGACTGATTTTCTGAATGAAGTCTTTAGCGAGGATGTTCCCAAAGCCGCATTGATCTGGGTGACCGGTGAAACGCGCAAGGCCGCCACTGAAATTCTGCAACACAAACCCGCTCGCCTGCGCGTTCGCTACTGGGCCAACGGCGCACACAGCGCCTGGGTGCTGGAGGAGATTGGCAAGGAACAACCTATTACTGTCGGCATCGTGATCAAAGATGGGCAAATTGAACGCTTAAGCGTATTAGCCTTTCGCGAAAGCCGGGGTGACGAAGTCCGCCATGACTTTTTCACCCGCCAGTTCCAGCAGGCAAAATTACAAACTGATCTTCAGTTAACTAAAAGCATCGACGGTATTTCCGGTGCCACCCTGTCGGTACGTGCCTTACAAAAACTGGCACGTCTGGCATTGTATCTGGATCAGCAACGTCAGACCCAACCCTGACTATGAGTCACCGCAAAAATAAACCGCGCTTTAAAAAACTGCGCTCCATGTATATCTGGCATCGCTACATGGGCATCAGTGCGGCGCTGCTGGTGATTATTCTTGCCATCAGTGGACTGATGCTGAATCACACCGGCAAGCTAGAGCTGGATTCTCATTATATAAATAATGACTGGCTGCTGGATCAGTATGGCATTCAGGCACCCGCATCGATTCGCAGTTATCAGACCAACAGCCACTGGCTTAGTCAGTGGGGAGAACGGCTGTTTCTGAATCAAACAGACATCGGTACGAGTAATGAAAAACTCCTTGGCATCCTTGTTCATGAAGGTATGCTCATCGCCGCGCTGGACAGTGAAATCTGGCTACTCACACCGGCGGGTGAGTTGATTGAAAAACTGGGTGGTAACGAAGGCATTCCCGCCGGTATGAGCGCCATCGGCCTCACCGACGAAGGTCATGTTGCGGTAATGGCCGCGCACGGGGTTTATACCGCAGATCGGGATCTGGTTATCTGGCAAGATGCCCCTGACGCCATCACCGTCTGGATCGACCGTGCGGAACTCCCGCCAGCATTATATAAAATACTATTAGAAAAATATCGCGGCCACGGCCTGTCACTGGAACGTGTCATTTTAGATCTGCACAGTGGACGTCTGTTCGGCGAGTATGGTATTTATATTATGGATGCAGCAGCGCTGGCGATGCTATTTTTAGCGCTGAGCGGAAGCTGGATCTGGGGCATCCGTCATCTACGTAATAAATTACGAAAAAAACTCCCACCTAAAACCAACTAATTACATACAAACCATCGGTACTCACTATGAAATATCTTCTTTGTTTTCTTTTATCTATTCACATGGCCAGCAGCTACGCTGACAATGATGACTGGCGAAAATCAGCCGATGATGACGAGAAGCTGGAAAAAGTGATCAAGGTTATTCCCAGCACCTCCGACCTCATGTTTCAGATGGGGCATCGTTATAAAAATCTGTACTGGGCTGCTAAACAGGGCAAGTGGGAATTTGCCGACTACCAGATTGAAGAAATGGAAAGCCTGATCAAAAAACTAATGATCACCCGCCCCAAACGTAAAGAAACCGCCCGCAACTTTCTGAGCTATGCCTTTAACGGTTATGAAGATGCGCTTGAAAATAAAGACTGGCCACGCTTTCAAAAAGCCTTCGATAAAATGCGTCTAGCCTGTGAACGCTGCCACGAACAAAACAAACATGCTTTTATCAAACTGCAAAAAAAACCGGCAAAGGGCGATAGTCCCGCACTGGATTGATCAACCAGTCTGCTATTTGTCTTTTATTGCTGACGGCCTTGTGGGTACTATTGTAGGTACGACTTCAGTCGTAC
>CAZIJT010000056.1:6878-14645 GCA_964539595.1 uncultured Thiohalophilus sp.
CGTACCTACAAGACACCTACAATTGTGGATATACTATCCGCTGATTTAGGCCTGATAAGCACTCAAAAATTTATCCAGCTGATTGGCAAAGGCCTGTCGGTCGGTCAGGTCAAGCGCCGCCGGCCCGCCACTGGTATTCACACCACTGGAACGCATGGTATCCATAAAGTCGCGCATATTTAACAACGAACGAATGTTTTCTGTTGAATACATTTCACCGCGAGGATTCAAAGCCTGCGCGCCTTTTTCAATCACCTCAGCCGCCAAGGGAATATCCCCGGTAATCACCAGATCCCCAGCCTCAACACGCCGAACAATCTCATTGTCCGCCACATCAAATCCCGGCAAAACTTTCAGGAACTCAATCTGTCGTAGTTTGGGTACTTGCAGATAATGGTTGGCCACCAACGTCACACTTATTCCGGTGCGCTTTGCCGCACGGAATAGAATTTCCTTAATGACCCCGGGACAGGCATCGGCATCGACCCAGATTTTCATATCGACTGCTCACTTCTCAAACACGGGCAAGATTTAGTTATCAGAAACTTGAGGGAATATCACATCAGTTGATATCTTAACACAAGCGGTGCAAATTCGTTTTCCAGTACAGCGTATCTTTACTTTGTATTGAAATAGGTTAAGCTTTCTAAGCTGGTAAAGCTTATAATAACTTTAGCGGATTATTTCGTAATTAATCACTCAGCAGAACGCGCATTGAAAAAACACGCAACATCTCAGCATCTGATCCTGATAGTTTTCTGCAACCTTATATTTATTGGCCTGCTTGCTGGCGTCTGCCTGCAACAAAACATGTCCTTCTATCCTCTACTCCCTGTTAGCTTTATCTTTATTGCCTTACTAAGTTTTGTCATCTATCGCCTGACTCAGTTCAAACAACAGGCTCAGAGCATCCCTGAAACAGAATCAAACATAACCAGCCCTAATGAAGATCCTTACCAACAACTGGTAAATAGCGCCAACAGTATTATTCTACGTTGGGACACCCAGGGCATCATTCGCTTTATCAATCCCTATGGCCTGAATTTTTTTGGTTTTTCCCGGGAGCAAATCCTGGGGAAAAATGTAATGGAAACCATTGTTCCAAAAACTGAAACCACTGGCCGTGATCTTACCTATATGATCGAGGACATTGGCAGAAACCCGGATAACTATATTCATAACGAAAATGAAAACTTGAAGAAAGATGGTAGTCGAGTCTGGATAACCTGGAACAACAAGGCCGTGCTGGATAAACAGGGTCAAACCACCGAGATCTTGTCTATTGGCAATGACATCACCGATAAAAAACGCTATACGCAACAGATCTACCAACTTGCACATTTTGACGATCTGACTGGCCTGCCCAATCGCACCCTGTTCCGTCAACGTCTGGATGAAGCGATTCATCTGGCTCAACAACAGGAAAAAATTCTACCGGTTTTTTATATCGATCTGGATCGATTTAAACCCATCAATGATTCACTCGGACACCACAACGGCGATTTACTATTACAAAAACTTGCCAAGCGACTGCTTGCCTGCCTACAGCCCGAGGAAACTCTGGCACGTATGGGGGGCGATGAATTTACCGTTATTCTGCAAGCGCAAACGGATGAACATAACATTTTACGTATCACCCAGCATGTTGCCCGAAAAATGCTGGAGGCTATGTCGCAACCCTTTAAGCTTGATGAGCATCAGATCTACATCACTGGCAGCATCGGTATTGTCTTCTACCCGACTGATGGAAAAGAACTTTCCCTACTTCTGAAAAATGCGGACATGGCTATGTATCAGGCCAAGCAAAAAGGCAAAAACTGCTATTTGTTTTACGAGTCACACATGAATTCCGAGGCCATGCACAACCTCAAACTTGAAACTGCTTTACGTAATGCGCTCGACCGTAACCAGCTCAGCCTTCACTATCAACCTTCGATTAATCTTAAATCTGGCAGGAGTGAATGTGTTGAAACACTCCTGCGCTGGAAGCATCCCGAGCTGGGACAAATCCCACCCGAAACGTTTATCCCCATTGCCGAAGAAAGTGATTTAATTCTAAAGCTGGGGAGCTGGGTATTGAAGCAGGCCATTGCACAGGCAAAAAACTGGGAAAAGAAGGGGCTGGATAATTTCGTAATTGCCATCAACTTATCAATGCGCCAGTTTACTGACGATAAGCTATATACATTGATCAAGCAGGAACTCAACGACGCTAATCTAGCAGCCAACCGGCTAGGACTGGAACTGACTGAAAGCACGATTATGCAGGACAGTGCGCAGGGACTGGAAACGCTCAACCATCTGCACGATCTGGGTGTCTATCTGTTTATCGATGATTTTGGTACGGGCTATTCTTCACTATCACGGCTGCGTGACTTACCGGTACACATGATCAAAATAGATAAATCCTTTATCGCCAACATTTCTGAACATCCCCGTCATGCACGCTTAATTGATGCCATCATCGCCATGGCACATAACCTTGATATCAAAGTGATTGCCGAAGGCGTGGAAACTCAGCAGCAATTAGATTATCTAATCCAGCGTAACTGTGACTGCATTCAGGGTCACTACTTCAGTCAGGCCATTGCCGCCGATGAACTGGAAAAATTCATCCGCAGCAGCTATCAGATTTCATTCGTTAACAGCACAAGCAGTAAACACTGACTCACGACTACTGATGCGGGTTATGAATCGCGGCAACAAGCTCCTTACTGAAGGCCGCCAACGCATCACTATGTGCTTTGACAATACTGTCAAAATCTTCTTCAGCAGGCGTAATAAAGCGCGAACGTTTTTCCTGTAACGGTTTTTTAGTTTCAGCGTGCAACAAAGCCCATTGCACGATCAGCTCAACCTCACTATTGCCATTCAGATCAAAACGTACCACATCTATCACCAACTGATATTCCGGCTTGCGCCAGGCTGGCCAGGGATAACGCAACACTTTATCTGACGGCAATAGACGAGAAAGATTTTCCGCCAGAACCCGGCTAAAATTATGCTCCAGTGGTTCCGCCCAGCGACGCGTTTCCGCAATCAGTACGCGGCTTTCACCTTCATAGCGAACAATGCGGTTATGAGAAAGATAGTCAGGAAAACGTATCGGTCCAAGACCCAGACCTGTATTTTCCTGAACGTCATCAGCCGTCGAATCTTCAGCAACAGGTATCGGTGCCATCATATAAAAAACAGACGGGGGGGTACTGCCACAGGCACTCAGCAACAAACTCGTGGTTAGCAATATGACGACAAACAAATGGGGCATTACCTGTCTCCTGTATTGGACTTGCCGCGGAGTAAGGCCTCAGGCTCTCTATTCAGAGCACCTGCCATACTACGCACCGCACGCGCGGCACCGGAAATTTCTTTCAGTGCGCCGGTCAACTCGTAACGTAATTGTGAATTTTCACCCAGCATGTCACGGGTTTCTTTCAATGTCTGTTCCAGTTGCACAAAAGCCCGACTCACATCCTGCAAGGTACTGTCGCTTGAAAGCAGGACATTGTCACTGCGCAACGCGGCTTGTTCAATTGCCGCCAGGGTCGTCTGTGTTTTTTCCAGAACGGCATTTAGATTTTTTAACAGGGGAACGCTGTGCGCATCCAGTTTAGCAACTATGTTTTCTGTTGAGGTTAATATCTGATCGATTCTGTGTACCGACTCTTTTAATTCAGGCATATTAAGCAGGCGATTAAATGCCGAAATAGCCGAGGTAAATTCGCCCACGGTACGCTTTAAGTCATTTTCTTCCAGCACATCGAATAACTCCTGTGAAGTATTCGGCACGGTCGGCATTTCAAGCATATCTTCCAGCGCAAAAAGTCTGGCGGGTTTATCGGGCATAAAATCCAGATTAATATATAGCTGACCGGTCAACAGGCTTTGCATTTGTAACTGTGCACGCAGGCCAGCACTAATCAGATTTTTCAAACTGATGCCTTCATCTAAGGTAGTGTAATCCTCGCCCCGGGTACCATTTAAACGCCGAGGATCTATTTCAATATAGACCGGAATATAAAATTGGTAATCCTTGATATCTACTGCCAGCTTTACTTCCTTGACCGTACCAATTCGCACTCCGCGAAAACTCACTGGCGCGCCTTTTTGCAAGCCATGCACCGAACCTTTAAAATACATCACCAGACGCGGTTTTTTTACAAATAGATCGCCACTCGAAAATAATAATATTGAAATAACCAGGAATACAATAGCGCCAATGACGAAAGCACCAATCAGCGTTGGATCGGCTCGTTTACTCATGCTTCGCCTCGCTTTAAAAAACTACGCACGGTTTCATTCTCCGAATGTATTAGTTGTTTGGGATCACCTGTTGCAATCATGGTTTTACTTTGCGCATCCAGAAAAACCGCATCATCGCCAATCGCAAATATGCTGGCAAGCTCATGGGTAACAATAACAATGGTCGCGCCAAGACTGTCACGCAATTCAAGGATCAGATCATCCAGTCGTCGTGAACTTAGTGGGTCAAGTCCCGCCGAGGGTTCATCGAAAAATAAAATATCAGGATCCAGCGCCATCGCCCTTGCCAGTCCCGCACGCTTACGCATACCGCCACTGATCTCAGAAGGATAAAATTCACCAAAACCACTCAACCCCACCAGCGCCAGCTTTAACTCCACCAGTTCGGCAATGACGTTCTCTGCAATATCCGTATACATGGACAGCGGCAGGGCAATATTCTCCGCCAGAGTCATCGAACTCCACAACGCGCCCTGCTGAAACAGAACGCCAAAACTTTGCTTGAAGCGTGCCCGCTCCTCATCACTCAACGCCCAGAAATCCAGTTCCCCATAATGAACAGAGCCGCTTGCCGGACTCACCAGGCCAATCAAATGCCGCAGCAGGGTGCTTTTACCACAGCCGCTACCGCCCATAATAATAAAGATCTCGCCTTTGCGAATATCAAAACTTAGATCCCGCTGTACCACGAAGTCACCGTAGGCCATGCTCAAATCACGCACGCTGATTTGCACATCATCCTGCGGCTGTGTCTGTACCTGTCCCATAGAGTCAAATACCCAGTTGCTGAAAAATGATGGTCATCACCGAGGCAGTAACCACAATCAGAACAATACTGGTCACGACCGCTGAGGTAGTAGCAATACCCACCGCCGCCGCACTACGTCCACACTCAATGCCACGAAAGCAACCGGCCAGCGCAATCACGATGCCATAGACCAGCGCCTTACTCATACCAACAAAGATGTGCCGCAACTCCAATGCTCGCACGGTCTGTTCATAATACTCATACAGGCTGATATCGTAAGCCAGCAACGATACCAGCATGCCGGCCAGAATCCCGGCCAAACCGGAGTAGAGTGTTAACAGGGGTAGCATCAGTACCAGTCCCAACACCCTTGGCACCACCAGATAATCAATCGGTGAAATACCGAGGGTACGAAAAGCATCGATCTCTTCGTTTACCTGCATGGTTCCCAACTGTGCGGCATAAGCCGCACCGGTGCGACCGGCCATGATAATGCCCGTCATCAAAGCACCAATCTCACGCACCATACCAATGCCAACCATATCGGCAATATAAATCTGTGCGCCAAAACGCTCTAATTGCACCGCGCCCATGTACGCGAGAATCAGCCCGACCAAAAAAGAAATCAGCGTCACCACCGGCAGCGCCTGTGGTCCGGCCTCCTGAATAATCAGCGCCAGATCCCGCCGCGAAAAACCCACCCGACCACGAAAGATATGTGCCATAGACTGCAGCACTTCACCAATAAAATGCAATGCAGTGGGAATACCCAGCAGAAATGATTGCAGGCCCGCACCAATTCGATATAGATAGCTCGAGGTTGAATGCTTACTGCCAGCGGTCTTATGCGCAGGCACCGAGAATGCCAGCTTCAACAGGCTACGAATTCCCTGCGGTAAGTTTTCATCATCTACTTCAATTTGCCGAGCCCGGCAGATATTCACTACCCCCGCAAGATAGCTGAGCAATGAACTGTCCCATTGACCCAGTTCATCACTATTGAAAACAACTCTTGCGGGTTTCGCAGCCTGATTCAGCTGCCGGTTAAATTCGGTAAACGGGGGATGGCTCGACTGCAATAACCAGTCACCTTTTAATTGCAGACACAAATGTTCAGCTTCAAATTGAAACCGCACCTCAGCCGAGGTCAAATGTATAGCAAGCTTCTGTTTAGCCATTTTGACAGGTTAACGTAGAAAAGATCTATTCGCCACACATACGGACAGGGCGATGTTACACTAAGCAAAAGTTTAACCGAAGCTTGAACTGAACAAGTAATTGAACTGAACAGGTAATTATGTCAGACACAGCAAACCTTCCAGTCGTTATGTGTTTCTCTGGCCTGGACAGTACCGGCGGTGCCGGCATTCAGGCCGACATTGAAACCATTATTAGTATGGGTTGTCATCCTGCACCCATTATTACCGCATTAACCGTGCAAGATAGCCAGCATCTATCCCGCTATCAGGCCACCGACAGTATTATCATCGAACAGGCACGCGCGGTGCTGGAAGACATCCCGGTTAGCACCATCAAGATCGGCATGCTCGGCAATATTGATCAGATTGAAAATCTGCACAGCCTGCTGATCGATTACCCGAATATTCCGGTTATCCTCGACCCTGTGCTAGATGCAGGGGGCGGCGGTGAGATGATGGAAAACGATGGCGAAGCCGCACTATGCGAGTTATTGCTGCCCCTGACCAACATCATCACCCCCAATGCCAACGAAGCACGACGACTGGCACCCGAAGCCGATAACCTCGATGCCTGTGCGCAAGAAATCATGGACTATGGCTGTGAGACAATTTTACTCACTGGTGCGGATGAAGCGACGACCAATGTCGAAAACCGACTCTACAGCGACAACCGCTTACAGGAAGTTTTTTCCTGGCAGCGCCTGCCACATAGTTACCACGGCTCCGGCTGCACTCTCAGTGCCTGTATCGCGGCTCTGCTAGGTCACGGACTCGAAACCTTCACGGCTATCAATGAAGCGCAGGAATATACCTGGGAAAGTTTGAAACACGGCTGGCGACCCGGCATGGGACAACACTTTCCCAACCGTCTGTTCTGGGCGCGAGAAGAAGCCGAAGAACACCTTCAAACAGAATGACAACACCGCTACACGGTCTATATGCAATCACCGATCCCACACTCATGGGCGACAGGCTACTGGCGGATGCTGAATTAGCCATACGCGGTGGCATACATCTCCTTCAGTACCGTAATAAACAGGCTGAGTCTAGTCAGCAGGAATCAGAAGCCGCTGCATTGATGAAATTATGCCGCGCACAAAATGTGCATTTTATTATTAATGACGATCCGCAGCTGGCAGTAAAGGTTGATGCAGATGGCGTTCACCTCGGCCAGTCCGACAGCAATATTGCCCACGCCCGAGAAATACTGGGCGCAAACAAAATCATCGGCATCACTTGCCATGCCAGCCTGAAAATAGCACGGGCGGCAGAAAAAGCAGGCGCAGACTATGTTGCCTTCGGCCGCTTTTTCCCTTCACAAACCAAGGCGGATGCACCCCCGGCTGAAATTGATATTCTACAACAGGCTAGCCGTCAGTTATCAATTCCCATCGTCGCCATCGGTGGCATCACAGCTGAAAATGGTGCTCAGCTGATTGACTCCGGAGCCGACATGCTCGCCGTGATACATGGTATATTCGCTGCCAATGATGTGCGTGGCGCAGCGCAACGCTACACTGAACTATTTGGCTAAAATAAGAATCCAACGCAAAGACG
>CAZIJT010000057.1:0-14453 GCA_964539595.1 uncultured Thiohalophilus sp.
GAAGGCGAACCTACATACGCGGATACCCCGTCCGCTTGCGGCGGGGTGATTCATTGTGTAGGGCTGAAAAACAGCGAGTACAGTTTTCAATGTTTGCTTGCTGATGTAAAGTGCAAAGGACAAACTATACCTGAATTCTAGCTGAGGAAACATCGTGGCGGTAAGAGAAGTTCTAAAAATGGGGCATCCCCTGTTGCAACAGGTGGCTGAGCCTGTAGCCGAATTTAATACACCCGAACTGGATACGCTGATTCTCGATATGTTCGACACCATGGCCGCACTCGATGGGGCTGGCCTGGCGGCACCACAGATTGGCGTTAGCCTGCGCGTAGTAATTTTTGCGGTCGAGAGCAATCCACGTTACCCCGAAGTCGACACTGTGCCACGCACTGTGTTGATCAATCCCCAGGTCACTGTTCTCGATCAGGAACAGGAAGAAGGCTGGGAAGGCTGCCTGAGCGTGCCGGGGCTACGGGGGCTGGTTCCCCGCTATCGGGCAATTCATTACCTCGGTTATGATCAGTCAGGCGTGTTGATTGAGCGTGATGCCGATGATTTTCATGCTCGGGTGTTGCTGCACGAGGTTGACCATCTTGATGGCATTCTCTATCCGCAACGTATCCGAGATTTACGCAATTTTGGCTTTGAATCCGTCCTGTTTCCAGATGATGAACAGGGCAACATAGACTGTGCCTGAGCGGGTATTAAGAACCCTACTGAAATCAGGATAAAATCCGCTACATTTCCAGCTATTTGCTATGTCCTGAAACATCGATTTTATGGCATAATCTGCTCTAATTTAACCCGATGAATTATGTACTGAGGTAGAAATGTTATTAAAAGTCGTACGTTGGACTTTAGGCAAATTAATCCTGTTTCTTGACTGGCTGTTCACCCCCCGTAGTCTTAAACGCAAGCCTGAGGATCAGGCGCTGATTGCGCAGCAGGCGCAGGGCTTAAAACTGTACCAATATAAAGCCTGTCCTTTCTGTGTCAAAGTCAGACGCTCAATGAAACGCTTAAATCTACCGATTGAAACCCGTGATGCCAAACGCCAACAGAACTGGCAGGATGAGCTTAAACGTGGAGGCGGGGAAGTGAAAGTGCCCTGTCTAAGAATCAGCGAGGAGGATGGCACGGTAAAATGGCTGTATGAATCATCCGATATTATTAGCTATCTTGAGCAACGCTTCTCTGCCTCAGCTTCGACAATGTAGAAATGGCTGATCTTTTTTCACTGGCCAAGATCATTCATGTATCGACAGTCAGTTTTACCGGCCTCTATTTTGTGATTCGCGGGCTTTCACAATTTAACCATTCTCAGTGGTTTAAAAAACGCTGGGCACGTCGACTTTCGCAATACAATGATACGATGCTGTTATTTAGCGGCTTTAGTATGGCGGCGATAATCGGCCAGTATCCTTTTGTTAATAGCTGGCTGACGATAAAATTTTTATTGATGTTGGCCTACATTATTTTAGGTATGCTGGCATTTTACTGGTTACATCGGCGGCGGCAAAAATTGCTGGCCTGGTTTGCCGCTTTGCTGGTTTATGGTTATATTGTTGGGGTTGCTATTAACAAGAATCCAAGCTGGTTACAGGCTATTGTGAGCTAAGTTGTTTTCGTTTGTAAATTACATCGTTGTTAGGAAGAAATAATAATGGAAAAAAAAGATAATATGCCGCTGTGGGTTTTTCTGGCATTTTCGAGTATTGAAACTCGTAAGGGTGCGTTGATTTTAATTTGGGTCTGTGTCGTGTGCAGTGTTTTATTCATTCCCATCTCCTGGTATCCCTGGATTGAATGGATAGACTGGAGCTGGGCGGGGATGATGTTTGCCGTGACCGTATGGTACTGGCTGGCACTGAAATGGGTGGATAAAAACAAAGCATGGGAATAGATAGTAAGCAGGTGGGCAGTGCCCACCCTACAGAGAAAATGTAAGTGTGTGAGTAAATGTCTATGCTGAAATAAGTCCAAACACGTAGGGTGGGCAGTGCCCACCAAACTACAAAGAAAATGCAAGTGTGTGAGTAATGTCTATGCTGAAATAAGTCCAAACATGTAGGGTGGGCACTGCCCACCAAACTACAGAGAAAATGTAAGTGTGTGAGTAATGTCTATGCTGAAATAAGTCCAAACACGTAGGGTGGGCACTGCCCACCCTACATCACCGATGAAATAGTTATCGGCTGTTCGGTTTACCGTCCCTGCTCAAGCAATTTCTTTTCCCAGTTCAATGCTGAGCGCACAATTTCTTCCAGATCATCATACTGAGGCGTCCAGTTAAAGAGCCTGCGGATTTTGTCGGTGTTGGCCACCAGACTAGGTGGATCACCTGCACGCCGATCTTCTTCGATAATATTCAATGCCTTGCCATTCACCTTTTCCACCATGTCCAGCACTTCTCGAACACTGTAACCATGACTGTAACCACAGTTGGTAACGGTTGATTCGCCACCCTTGCGCAGATAATCCAGCGCCTTGAGATGCGCATCAGCCAGATCTTCTACATGAATATAATCACGAATGCCGGTGCCATCAGGAGTTGGGTAGTCCGTGCCAAAAATATAAATCTGCTCGCGTTTGCCAACTGCAACTTCGCAGGCCACCTTGATCAATAAGGTGGCTTTAGGCGTTGACTGGCCAATGCGAGTTTGGGGATCGCAACCGGCAACATTAAAATAGCGCAGGGCGACATAGTTAAGATCGGTAACAGCAGAAAGATCACGCATCATCCATTCGGTCATCAGTTTTGATGTGCCATAGGCATTGATCGGTGCCAGAGTGGTCTCTTCTTTTGCCAGGCCGTCTTCCGGCATGCCATAGACGGCAGCAGTGGATGAAAAAATAAAATTTTTCACGCCATGATTTTGGCAGCATTCAAGCAGGTTGCGACTGTTACAGGTATTATTGCCATAGTATTTCAGCGGATTGGAGACTGATTCAGGCACAACCGTGTGGGCGGCGAAGTGCAGTACAGTATCGACGTCATAGTCGTTGAGTACACGGCTGACCAGTTCTTTGTCGCCAGTATCACCTTCAACCAGCTCACCATAGAGTACCGCCTCGGCAAAACCGGTACACAGATTGTCCAGCGTCACCACGCGCTCACCCGCTTCACCCAGTTGTCGTACTACATGACTGCCAATATAGCCCGCACCGCCGGTAACCAGAACAGCTTTTTTCGACATCGAATTCCCCTATGTTTTATCTGAAAAATTAATCCTGCAAGCGCATGAATTAACTAACTATTTATCCGTGCATATACGGGCACGAGAAATTTTACGGTGCTATAATACACCAATTTTGCGATATAAATAGTATGCAGAAATGCATAGTTGCATACGCACTGTGCGCTGAAGAGGGAAACATGCATGACCCAGTATGATGTATTTAATGGTGATGCCGATGGCATCTGTGCTTTGCAGCAATTGCGCCTGCACAGTCCACAGGAAAGCACGCTGATCACCGGTGTAAAACGAGATATTAAACTGCTGGACAGGGTTGAGGCAGAAGCAGGCGATGCCATTACTGTACTTGATATCTCGCTGGATAAAAACCGGGATGAATTACAACGCCTGCTCTTGCAGGGTGCGCAGGTTCAATATTTCGATCATCATTTTGCAGGCGAGATTCCTCAGCATGATGCACTTGATGCGCAGATTGATACGGCAGCAACGATTTGTACCAGCTTACTGGTAAATAATTATCTCGGTAACAAGTATTCTGCCTGGGCTGTTACCGGGGCTTATGGTGATAATCTCTATGAGAGTGCAGATCGACTGGCAAGAGAAACGGGGCTTTGTGTCGATGATTCTGAATCACTGAAAGAGCTGGGGACTTACCTCAACTATAATGGCTACGGCAGTGCGCTGGAAGATTTGTATTTCAGGCCGGATGATCTGTTTCTTCGAGTAAACCCCTATCGTTCGCCACTGGAGTTTATTGCCAATGATGATGCCTTTGTGATCTTAAAAAACGGGTATGCAGAAGATATGTCACAGGGACGGGCAGCAAAAGCCGATATTAAAACTGAGACACATTCATTGGTATTGTTACCCGATGGTGCCTGGGCTCGACGTGTCGGCGGTGTATTGGCGAATGAAATGGCACGCAGTGCGCCAAACCGGGCACATGCCTTGGTGAATACCATGGCGGATGGCAGCCTACGCGTTAGCGTGCGGGCACCGCTTAATAAGCGTAAAGGTGCTGAGGTGTTGTGCATGGCCTTCCCCACGGGAGGGGGGCGAGCAGCTGCTGCCGGTATAAATAATTTACCAGCAGAACAATACGATAGTTTTGTTAAAAAATTTACTCAGTCATTCATTGAATAACTTCCCCACGTCAAGCTGACGGGGTATGAGTAGTAGGTTCGCCTTCTACCCTTCGGGCACCATGAGGCGAACATGTGCAGATGAAACTGCACCTACGATGTTGCTTTGCTGCAAGCAGCGGGGAATTTAACCCGTAGAGATTAAATTAATAATGTTGTATTTCTTTCCTGATCGAGGTTTGCTGTGAAATTTCTGCCTATATTTATGAATGTTAAAGACCAGTCCTGTCTGGTAGTCGGAGGCGGGCAGGTCGCTTCACGCAAAGTCTTTATGTTGCAACGCGCTAATGCGCGAGTCACAGTCATTTCGCCGGAACTATGTTCTGAATTGCAGGCTCATGTCGACAGGGATGAGATTGAATATCTTGCCCGCGAATTCCAGCTGGAAGATGTTAATGGCCGCGTTATTGTTATCGCTGCAACCAATGTTCGGGATGTTAACCGGCAAGTGTCAGAATCAGCCTGTGAGAAAGGCATTCCTGTTAATGTTGTTGATGATCCTGAACTATGCCGGTTTATTACACCGTCAATCATTGATCGCTCACCGGTGCAAATTGCCATATCTACCGGGGGTGCTTCTCCGGTGCTTGCACGCCTACTACGTACACGTCTGGAAACCTATATTCCTGCCGCTTACGGTCGTCTGGCCGTATTGGTAGAAAGCTTTCGTGATCGGGTCAAACAACGTTTTTCCAGCAGCAATGAAATTCGCCGTTTCTGGGAAGTGATTCTTGCCGGGCCTGTGGCAGATAAACTGATTGCCGGTAAAGACAGTGAGGCGCGTGAATTACTGGAGCAAGCCGTTGAAACGGGTGAAGCACCTGACATGCAGGGCGAAGTTTTTCTGGTAGGTGCGGGGCCGGGTGATCCGGATCTACTTACCTTTAAAGCATTACGCCTGATGCAGCAGGCTGATGTGGTTGTTTATGATCGTCTGGTCTCTCAGGGGATCATGGATCTGGTGCGCCGTGATGCCGAATTTATTTATGCCGGCAAGGAGCGTGACAAACACACCATTGCGCAGGAGAACATTAACTCTCTATTGGTGCGTTTAGCTAAGCAGGGCAAAAAAGTATTACGCCTGAAAGGTGGCGATCCCTTTATTTTCGGGCGTGGTGGGGAAGAAATTGAAACCTTGATGGAGGAGGGCGTTCCCTTCCAGGTTGTTCCGGGCATTACTGCGGCAGCGGGCTGTGCCTCTTATGCGGGGATTCCACTCACACACCGTGACTATGTGCAGTCCTGCATGTTTGTTACCGGACACCTAAAAGACGGCAGCAGCGATCTCAACTGGAAAGCGATTGCTCACCCAAATCAAACTATCGTTTTTTATATGGGGCTACATAGTATCGGTAACCTGTGTAGCAAACTGATCGAACACGGAATGCCTGAAAGCATGCCAGCCGCGTTAGTAGAAAAAGGCACAAGTCCTGAACAGCGCGTGCATATTGGCACACTAAAAAGTCTGCCCGCATTGGTGCATGAGAAGAAGGTTAAACCCCCAACCTTGATCATTGTTGGTGAGGTGGTGAATCTGCATGAAAAACTTGGCTGGTATAAGCCTTGATATTAAAAATATTTATTTTATAAATATCTTTAGACACGCTCAGCTCGAACAAAAACAAACAAGCCCGCAGAAAGCTGACGGGATATGAGTGGGTAGGTTAGCGGCAAGCAGCGGGGAATTTAACCCGTAGAGATTAATCAGAATTTCCCAAGGTTTTAAGTCTGGAAAGAATTTCGTTTAAGGGCACAGGCATTTCAATCACGCTGCCCTGTATATAGTCGATGCCAATTTCTTTAAGCATTTCCCAGGATGCTTCAGTTTCAACAAACTCGGCAATGGTTTTCAAATTTAATGCCTGAGCCATATGACTAATAGCATCGACAATCGACTGATTAGAAATGCTACCCTCAATGTTTCGAATAAAATGCCCGTCAATCTTTAGATAGTCAACAGATAGCTCCTTGAGATATCGGAAAGAACTGAGGCCATTGCCAAAATCGTCTAGAGCAAAGGTGCAGCCAAGTTCCTGTAAATCGCTAATAAATTTGACAGCAGAAGTATAATTATGAATTGCAACGGTTTCAGTTATCTCAAACGTGATTAATGCTGGTTTGACTGAGCTATTCTTAAATTCATGAATAATAAAATCGAGAAAGCCATCATCACAAATAGACTGCCCCGAAATGTTGATGTTGAACAGGGCTTTTTTATTTTCAAGGTAATTCAGATCATTGTTTTCTAGCAAGCTAATAAAGGTTGATATTACCCAACGATCAATTTCAGGCATTAGCTCATAATGTTCTGCTGTAGTGAGGAAATGCTCAGGTAGAATTAATTTCCCATGGTCGTTTAAACGTAACAACACTTCATATTTGAACTCTTTAAATTCAGCATCAGCGGGTGCAATGGGCTGGCAGTAGAGTTCGAAACCATCCTTGTCCAGTGCCTGATTTATATTCTGTAGCCAATAGATTTCATTGTGACGTTGCAGGGAACTGGAATCTTCTGCGTGGTAAACATGCACCTGGTTTTTACCATTGCTCTTGGCAATGTAGCAGGCAGTATCGGCATTCATCATTATTTCCGTAAGTGAAAAATCTTCTGACGATACAGATATAAGACCGATGCTAACACCAATATCAAAAACGTGCTCTTCCCAGATACATTGATATTTTTTAATTGTATGTATGATATTTTCAGAAACCAGAATAGCCTGTTTGAGCGGACAGTCGATCAGAATGATTCCAAACTCATCTCCGCCCAGTCTTGCGACTAGATCGTTATGCCGAACCTGTGAAGAAATAAGATTCGATACTTCTTTTAACAGCGCGTCCCCAGCAATATGCCCACATGTGTCATTTACAATCTTGAACCTGTCAAGATCCAGGTAGCAAACAACATGTTGCTGAGGTTTACTGTTTGAATTAGACATAACATCTTTAAGTTTGCATTCAAACTCTCGTCTATTTTTAAGGCCAGTGAGCTCATCGTGTGTTGCCTGATAAGAAAGTTGATCTGATATTCGTTGAAGCTCTGTAAAGTCGTGGAATACCAGCACCATACCTGTAATATCTCCACTACGAGAACGAAGTGGTGTGGCATTATCCCGGATAATAAATTCTACACCAGTGGCACTAACCAAAATAAACGAGTCATCGTGACGTATAGTCTTGCCTTCGTTTAAGCATGTTGATATTGGATAAGTGATCTTATCCATGGTTAAAATGTTCTTAATATTGAAGACATTATGTATATGTGTGCCTATGGCATGCCCTTCATTTATGCCAAGTAAATTTTGAGCGGCAGGATTAAGGTAGGAGATTAGTCCGTTTATGTCCGTAGTGATCACTCCTTCACCAATGGCTTCAAGTGTAATCTGAGCCTTTGATTTTTCGATAAACAAGGTGTCATCCGCGCGTTCCTTTTCTTTTATTTTTGCAACTTGTAACGAAGCCGACATATTATTTATGCCTGTTTCAAGAATGGAAATTTCCCCACCTGCGCCAGTATAAATACGCTCACCCAACATTCCATCACGTATTCGATGAATGCCCTTTGTTAGCAATCTAATGGGGGAAACAACAGTATTAGAAAAATGCAAAGCCAGAACAATCGTAAACACAAGGGAAATGAAGGTTATTAATATACCATTACTAATTATTTCCTTTCGGGTTTTACTTATCCCTTGACGTGACATTTCTATGGTCAACGTCCCTATCGTTTCACGACTTCCGGTTAATGTCTGCTCATCATTTTCGTCGATATCTTCAATGTTTATTTCTGTTTGGTAAATATGGGCAGAGAAAAT
Organism: uncultured Thiohalophilus sp.; assembly: GCA_964539595.1. GTDB lineage: Bacteria > Pseudomonadota > Gammaproteobacteria > UBA6429 > Thiohalophilaceae > JAADGZ01. The sequence continues at coordinate 8,155 of CAZIJT010000057.1, forward strand.
CATTCGCTTAAATATTTTTTTCTTGGATGACTCATTTAGTCTCGTGTTCTTTTTTTGTTGCGTAAGTACATGTTGATTAATATCTACGACGGTAACGGTAACTACTTCAGCTATAGATAATGCATTTTTTGCCAGGGAATTTAGATAATCCTGGTTGCCGGATAAAACCCCATATTCAAGAGCCGGTGCAAGATATTGCAGGAGTGTTTGCGCCTTTTCATTTAGTGCCGTTTCTGAATCGTTCAACCTTTCTTTTATGAAAGAAAAAGAAAGTATAAATGCGGTCATAATTACAGGTAAAATTGTAATTAATAGAACCTTAGATTTTATGCTGAGATTATTCATCTGACTGTCTCATTGGTTATCCAGTATTGAACTATCAAAGTTAATTTTTCTGCGTAAAGAACGCATTACTGCCGAGTTAACTTTAAGCTTGTAATTAACGGGATATTCAGGTGCGGGAAGTTTTTTGGTTTTAAGCTCTATTGTCCGAAGCAGCATATTAGCCGTTTGTGTGGCAATTTGTTCAGGCGTGGAATAAATGCTAAATAGAGCGCCTGCGCGGACAAAACTATGTGAATAGGCAATAAGTGGAGTTTGATATTTGTAGCTACTGAGCAGAATGCCTTTTGCTGTTTTTCGATTATAAATATTTGGATCGGGGATCGCTAAAAGGGCATCATTTTCTATGCTCAATTGCTGAGATAAAATAACAGGGTTATCTTCTTTACTTGCCACTCTAATATTGGCGTCGATGCCGTATTTTTTTGCTGATTGGATAATTGCATTCTGCATTTTTAGCGAAACAGGCCCAAGAATAATCCCTATCTTTTTAAGCTCAGGCAAGCCCTGTTTAATAATTGAAAACTGCCGGTCAATGGGTTGTTCCATATAAATGGCACTACAGCGTGCCCTGATTGTGCAGTAGGGACTATTTTCTATTTTGTTCTGATACCTGGATCCAGGTATTAACGAAAATATAATGGGTACGGCGATATCTGTTTTTATTAGTTCTTGTGCAGCCAGGGTACCTACTGCAACAACATAATCTGGAATGATGGCTGATTCATGTTGCACCAGGCTTGATGTGACAACATCAGAGTTAATCAGACGAATCTTAATTTCATAAGATCGTGAAATGTTGAGTGTTTTTTTGAGTTGTTGATTGAATTTCTGGTAGGGAAGGGTGTTTTTGCTTAACACTACAACTATATTGATCGTGCTCTTTTCTCGCGCATGGGCGGGTAGTGCCAAGCTGACTAAAAGTAACAATAGTAGACAGGCCAAACCAATTTTATTATTGATTTTATCAAATGATGACATTATAGATTGGGTTATCTAAATTCCAGCTTTACTGATAAATAGCTTCTTCTTTCTGATACGTTTTTCAACCGGGTATCTTCAAATTCATTAAGTAAATTCTGTACTACAAAAGCAATCTCTGCCTGGTTCCCTGAAAACCTAAATATTTTCCCCAGCCGAAGATTGACGCGAGTATTGTCTGAACGCATTTCTTCGGTTGCCAGTTGTTTCATGACTGAGCTATAAAAGACATTCAAGCTGCCCTGATAGTCTCGTGGGAAGCGTTGTATAATCTGCAAGCTGAAACTATTGTCCGGCGAACTATTGGCATACTGTGTGGTAATTCGCACGTCACTAGCCTGGATGCGGGCATGAGAAAAACTTAGTTCCATCCTCAGTGTCTGGTTCGGGTTGAAACTGAGCGTAGCCTCGACACCTCGTGTTTTAACGCTATCCAGGTTGGCAAAATTATAAGGCAGATTACCTGCTGCATCAGCGGCTGCCAGGGTGATCAAGTTACGGATATATTCTCGATACAACTTTAAATCCAGGCTGGCTTTGTAGCGTGGAAAGCGACCTATATAACCAATTTCATAAGCGTTGATTCTTTCAGGTTCCAAATTTCCTGCATCATAGACAATTGGGTTTGCAAAAACTTGCACATCGGTAAGTTCTTCAATCAATCCCGGCGCACGAATTGCAGTTGAAGCAGAAACACGCACTGTATCGGTATTGCTTAAGTGATGATTTAACGACAGCATAGGTGATAATTCAGAACCTGTAATCTGGTAATCTTCCAGCATTACACCTGCATTGAGCAGGGTAGAATCGGTAATGCCCCAGGCAAGATTTCCAAACAATCGGTATATTTTATTGGATTCTGTGGGTGACTGTTCACCAAGATAGTAATCTGAAATAACTTTATCATTACGCAAGCCCGCGCCCCATGCCATGTTGATATTTTCCAATGGAGACAGGGTATGCTGAAATTCAATGTCATCGCGTTCAGAACGATGACCTTGATCAAGGTACAGTCCCGTGCCCGCATACTCGTAACGGTTTTGCTTATCATGACTTTGTTGATAAAACTGAAATTTAAAATCCTCAGTGGTTGAAAAACTATGGGTCCAGCCGATTTGAAATGAACGAGAAACCACATCCGAGGGATGGTTGGGAATTGCACTATCAAAAACATTATCTTCCTGAACTTCAGCGTCATTGATACCCGCATAAAATACCAGGCTGTCGTTAAGGCTGGCCTGATAATCAGCACGTGCATTTATCTGTCGGATTTGTGCACTGTCATAGCGCTCGACAAAGCCATCATTCTGTCGGTAGGCGGCGGTAACCTTGATATCCATGTTTTCGGTATCAGCGCCCAGACGCAGGAAGCCTTCAGCCAGATTGTTTTCGCCTACATTGGTTTTAACCATTACGCCTTTGTCCTGTGAGGCATGGCGGGTGATGATGCTAATCACCCCAAGTAGAGAGTTGGAACCGTAACTAGCGGCATTCGGCCCACGGATAACTTCGATACGATCAATATCTTCCATCGTAATACCCAGCGAACTCCACTGTACACCAAGCAGGGAAGGGATGTAGACAGAACGACCGTCCACCAGCACTTGCATGCGTCGTGAGAGGCTGTTGTTTAGCATGTGGTAACTGGCGGCCTGTATGTGGCCACTGTCGTAGTTAACGACAAAACCGGGAACATAGCGCAGTAGATCGACAATTTCGGTAAACCCAGAGGCATCGATCATGTCTCGGTCAATTACCGTGGTGGCAACTGGCGCGTCACGCTTATCCTGTACCAGCCGGGTAGCACTTAGCACTACCGGTAATTCCTCTAAAAAATCATCTTCGGACAACTCCGTTGCCTGTGATGGTTGCAACCCTGCGAACCATAGTGTCAGGCCGGTCAGGCCATACAGATAGCCACCCCATTTAGGCATTTCATTTCCCCCTGTCTTTTTTGTAAATATGACTGTTTAAACAGACGTTATTATTAAGATGGATAGTAACAAAATTTATGCTGATAATTTCAATGTCTGATTAAATTTAAATCGCTCACTTAAAACTGAGTCTTAAAATTATATGCTCAGAAAAATCATAACACATTGAAAAACAATAAATTATCCATAAAACGGATGAAGCTAGAAGAATGGCTTCAAGACTTGCTTTAAGTGACCTGCGATAAACTATTAGGGACTAACGCTTACCTCGTGGCGCAAGGTGAGCAGGGGGTTGATAACTCTTTGAGCTGATCGTGATGGGCGATTCCGGGTTAATGTGGCGCTTGTTAATGACCTTAGAGGCTTCTTAATTTATATCTTTTATACGCTTTTTTCGGCCTGATTCATGCCGTTCACGCAAATCTGAGTCAATATAACGGTCTGTCGTAGCCATACTGGCATGCCCGGCATCATCACGTACGTGTTCTCGAGGACGAAACTTAACATCTTCTGATATTCCGGTGTGCCTCAACCAGTGAACGGTAGCCGCTTTTAACTCAATAGCATCCGCCTTAAGGCCGTCTTCTTTCATCCGATTATATGCAGCATCAAAACAGTGCTGCACGATGCATCGAATCTGCCGGGTGCTTGTGATAGAGCCTTTGCCTATAGCCTTAGATATAAGCGGTGTTGGCTCACCGAATTGCGGTAATTGCGCCAATCCTAAATGTTTACGGTAACGTTTAAGTGCTTTAAGCATATCGTCACACACGGTTATAGAGCGATTTTTATTGCCTTTGCCGGTTACATCGAACCACCAGTTATTATCCTGATCTTTTCGAAAATCACTCATAACAGGTGCAGAACGCTCATCGGCAACTAGTTCAGATATGCGGAGATACATTGCAAATAAACAGTTCATGATAAATAAAGTGCGCTCATATTTTTCAGGATCTTTAGTAGCCATTAATTCTGCTGTTTCTAATACATAATCCCACTGTAGTGTGCTGATACGTCGTACAATTGGTTTTAGCTGATCTTTACGAATGAATTTACTTTTTTGTTTAATTAGAGCAACAGGATTAGAGTCAACAAGATTTTCCTGTATCAGATATTCATAAAAAGACGATAACGCGGTAAATGTGCCTTTAATGGCTGCTTGTGATGGGCAAAATTGAGTTGTGTCAGCTACTTTATTATTACTATGCTCAGACTTTGTCACTGATACCACAAAAGGTCGCCATTCATTATTAGGTGATCGTAGGCCATTTATATTTTTAAATCGCGCAACATTTTTTATGCCTATCCAGGCTTTCGGTGGATTGAAACAAAAATGAATAAAGTCTTCAATGTGTTCACGCCTGAGATTTAATAAAGACGTTTGTTCGATTCGCCAGCACCACTGAAGCAATCTTTCAAGATCACGTCGGTAGCTATTAAAAGTTGCGGTGCTGCCATTATAGCTATACAAAAATTTAAGAACAAATTCCAGATCTGTGCTTGCACCCGGTATTTTGATCTTTAGGTAAGAATCAGCAGAAAAGTGTTTCTGCTTAAATGGATTACCAATATGGCTGAGATTATCAATTATCGCTACAGGGGATATTCGTTTTGGGTTCATCAGTCATTAATGGCTCTATAAATATACAACCCAGTATAGCCCAAAACACCCCAAATACAAAATATCCGATATTCACAAATATCGGATATTTAATGACATAAGCTTTAACCGATGCCCCATCATATGGGTCAACCACAAGAAGTGCTAAAACAGTTGACCAGATTTAGTCAGTTTGGTGAATGAATACCAGGGAGTCATTGAGCTATACAGTAATATTAAGAATAATGACTTAAGACTGATTCTGAAGTATTATATAAAATATTTCGAACTCTATAGAATAGGCTCGAATCTTAAGCTGATGTGTTACTTAATATAACTACAAATGGGTTAATATGTAACAAAGCACATCTACAAGAAAAGGTGAAATAATTGTCATATCGAAAAATTATATATTTAAAGGCTATGAGAAATAAATTGAAACCCCGCTTAATTCAGATTATATCCACACTGACATTTAGTTTTATTGTCTTGTCACCATCTCATGCTGTGGGCTGGGCGTTATCTTATGGTATCAATAACCTTGCCGTGGAAGGTGCCCGACCGCTAGATCGTGCACCGGACGGTAGTACTTCCTATACTCCAGGCGTACAAATCGCACTACATGGCAAGAGTGATTCTGCTGCGACATTTCAGCAGAGCGGTTATTTTAAAGTATTTGTTGACTGGGATCAGGATGAATTAGATCCGGATCATATCCCCATCTGGTTTATGGGTGAGTACAGGGGGAAAATGGAACTAGTATCATTTTCACAGAACACATCATTGAAAATATTATTGGATGCCGATAGTAAAGCTAATACGGTAAGCTCGGTGGAGCGAACCGTTAAGTTATTTGCTGGCATTAGTGCTGAACATAATACCAAGTCTTTTTCGATGGGACTAAAAACATCATTTGGCTTATATTTTCTGGAAATAGATGATGATGTTCCAAAAACTCGAGGTTATGTTCGAGACGATTTTAGAAATTCAGAATTAGCCTATTCAATTGCAGCAGATACCCAATTTGCATTAGGTGATACGTTTAAACTCAGCTTGCTTGCACAAACCTGGAGAGCATCTGGAGAATGGCTGGAAAACCAATATAAGCTCCAACTGGATTATGATTCGAATGACTGGGTCGAAGACAGTACATTTGTCGTTAGCCTTCTTCGCTCAGAATATAATCTGAGCATATATCAACGTAGCGATATAAGTGTACCCATACTGCCATGGAATGAAGATACGTTATTACAGGCTTTTATTATTGTCCCATGGGAGTTTTAAGCCAAATCTTATTGAGGACACAATACGAATGATATGCCTTTCAACTTTATCGATGATCTCTACATTAGGCGGCAGTAATGAAATTCCGCCTTCGTGGCCATGCGTCAAACCGATTGCATTATCCACCTGGCCATAGATATTTTTCGGCAAGTTTGAAC
>CAZIJT010000058.1:0-14452 GCA_964539595.1 uncultured Thiohalophilus sp.
CAAGAAAATTATAGCCACTGCCATCGACCTGATGGAAGTTAACCGGGTTACCCGCGCAGAAGCGACCAATCAGGCTACATACTAAATTAGGGTTTGTCATCGGGAAGGCAGGGTGCTGCATTAGTGTCTCAACGCGTTGCCGAATTTACTTCAGGTATCAGATAAACTCGCCGCCTGCCATTTTTCCAGTTTCTCGCGCATGCGCTGCACATGCCCACCGTCCCAGTACAACTTGTTGCAACTGCTGCAATACACGGGCGCATCGATCTGGTGATGTATTTTTTCGGGTAGAGATGCGAGCTGTTCTTTATTCGCAACATGAAGTGGCGTGTTGCAAACCATACAACGAGAGAAGGGACGAAATGTCCAGTTTATCGAAAGCTTCTGACTTAGTTCTCGGGCGCAATCATCAAGCCCTTCAGATTTAACGAATACCACCGTGCCGGACGCACGACGATGTTCCAGTAGTTTTTTGTCGCGGCTAATTAGCAGGCGATTTTCTTTTAAGGCCTGCTGCAATAATTCATAATCCGCTCGTCCCTGCTGCTCGATCAGGGTATCGTAGCCCGCCGCGCGCAGCCAGCTACCGAGACGCTGTAACATTTCATCACAGAGAAATTTCAAACGCGCGCGATCTCTCGCTTAATCCTGTTCTACATTGCGAATCACGCCGGTGACAATGCCTAAAATCTGCACTTCTTTATTGCGCAGGTAGATGGCCTCCATCTCCGGGTTTGCAGGTTGTAGCCGAATACCATCACGTTCGATGTAAAACTTTTTCAAGGTGACCGTTTCACCGTTAATCATGGCTATCACCGACTCACCGTTAACCGCACTTTCGCGCTTCTCCACCACGATGATGTCGCCATCCTGAATATTGTCATCCACCATGGAATGACCCCGCACCCGTAGCGCATAGCTATTTTTACGCACCATGTTCGCCGGAACAACAATCCGTTCGTTGTTATCATTAAGATCGACCGGCTGACCTGCGGCCACCCAACCGAGCAGCGGAATCTCCTGCAACGGCTCTTCAAACACGTCCAGTGCTTCAAGTGCGGGAGTCCAAATGGGACGATTATTCTTTGGTATCAGATAATTAACGTTGTTCATTGAAGTGTTTTCCCCGTTTTTTTATAAACCATAGCCGGTTCCAGCAATAAATTCAATCTTCCGATTATCCTCCTGCTAAAACCAATACCCCCGTGGTGCCTGCTCGTGCGATAATGCCGCCATGACAAACGAGAAAAAAGCATCCATTCCACCAAAAGTTATTTTAATTATCCTGCTTATCATTGGTCTGCAACTGGCCTTCGGCCTCCAGCAGTACCTCTCACATGACCGCAAGAAACAGATCATATCGGCGGCGCATGCCGAAACCGTAGCGCCGTCGGCTCATGTTGACGCCGCACCAAAACTGGCGATCAGCCGCGCCTATTCCCCTGAGGCTCCCCCCGTGGTTAAAGTACTGGCGGGCTACATGATTCTGGAGAACAAATCAGCCAAGGACGTGAGCATTACCCGCCTCTCTAGCCCGGACTTCGACAAAGTCGAAATCCACAGCATGGAATCAAAAGACGGCATGATGCATATGGTCGAACAAAAGCAGTTAAAAATTCCCGCAGGAAAGGTGATTTCACTACAGCCCGGCGAACTGCATATGATGCTGATTGGCCCGCACCAGGTTTTCCATGATGGCGATATTATCAAGATCAGCCTTGAGCTTGATAATGGCGAGCAACAGAATATTGACCTACCCGTTCGTAAGCGCAACTTTTAATCTCCTAAGCTAACGCCCGCCCATGCACGCATCTTTATCAGATCGTCTGTTTGCCCTGTTGCAAATGATTCTGCCGCATCATTTTCTTTCGCGCATAATGCTCAGGCTGACTCGCAGCCACGGCTTATTCCCGCGTCTGTTCACACCCTGGTTTATTCGTCACTTCAACATCGACATGGAGCAGGCACTTGAATCTGACTGGCGAAAATACCCAAGCTTCAATCAATTTTTTACCCGTGAACTAAAGCCTGATGCCCGACCGCTTCATGCCAGTGATTTACTCTGTCCGGTGGATGGCTGCGTCAGTCAGGCGGGCACGATTAAGGCCGCACGAATTTTTCAGGCCAAGGCGCACGACTATTCGCTGACCACCCTGCTCGGCGGCGAAAGTCCGTGGACGACAAAATTCAGTGAGGGTGAGTTTGCCACGCTGTATCTATCACCGCGTGACTATCATCGTATTCACATGCCTATCGAGGGCAAGCTACTTGAAGTCATCCATGTGCCCGGTCGCCTGTTCAGTGTCAATCCGGCCACCGCACGCGCCATCCCCGGCCTGTTTGCTCGCAATGAACGTGTTGTCTGTATTTTTGAGACGGCTATCGGGCCAATGGCAATGGTGTTGGTCGGCGCAATTTTTGTCGCCAGTATTGAAACTGTCTGGCAGGGCGTGATCACGCCCCCCGCAGGTAAAGAGGTGCGCCGCTGGGATTACCGAGATAAGAATATAGTCTTGAAAAAAGCCCAGGAGATGGGACGTTTTAATATGGGTTCAACGGTGATTTTATTGTTCGGCAAAGATGCGATGGAATGGGATGCCAGCATCAAGGCCACAGCGCCGGTGAGAATGGGACAACCGCTGGGCAAAGTGGCAAGCTAGACCTTATTCAGGGAATCGTGGCGACCAACGCCTTCAACTCTTCACGCGAAAAAAGTTCAACCGCATCGGGCACCGACGGCGTGTAGACCGTGAAGTAATGGGAAAACAGATCCAGGCGTTGTCGATCCGAGAGTGAAGCAATTGCCGTGATATCAATATTAAGCCGCAACAACGCATCTCGGGTCGCCGCATAATGTTCTTCCGCCGTCGCCAGTCGCAGGTTCACATTCTCAATTCCCTCTTCTTCAGGGATTTCGCCATCCAGCATCCTGAACCCGGCTGCACAGGCCTCGGCATGTAGAATCACCACATCCCGCTCGGCATTTCTAAGCTTAACGACCTGCTTTTTAATAAAGGGGTTTTTGAGCGAGGGCAGCATTCTTTCCATGCCCTGTGTTGTTTTTGTTTGAATATTCATACCCTATGTTTTCGGGCGCAGATGGAAAATCATTAATAATTTTTTAACAATTTTTTCGCTGCCCATTTACAGCCGGGATTGCCTCCAAATGTTCGCTTTTACTAGGGGCTGTTGATTTATTCCGTTCACCCTGAGCTTGTCGAAGGGTGCAATTTATAAAGCACTGATTTTATTGCATTCGGCATTCATGGTTCGACAAGCTCACCACGAACGGTAGAATAAATCAGAATTTCCCTTATTATTTTCCCTGCGGACTGGCTCAGGCGCGCTCACTGTCAAACGCCAGCACCTCGGCAATCTCACGCTTCCCGGCAACCAGCATCAGTAGGCGATCAAACCCCAGCGCCACCCCCGCGCAATCTGGCAAGCCCTGTTCCAGCGCCCCAAGTAACTGATTATCAAGCGGCATTGATGAGAATCCCTGCTGCTGACGCTGCTGGTTTTCCACTGCAAAGCGGCGAGCCTGCTCGGCAGCATCAGCCAGTTCATGGAAGCCATTGGCCAACTCCATGCCATTGATATACAACTCGAAACGCTCAGCTATCGCCCCTTGTACCCGTGCCAGTGCCGCCTGAGAAGCGGGGTAATCATAAATGAAGACCGGACAATCACGCGGCAGCGCCGGTTCCAGCACATGGCTGAGCAGCAGATCCAGCCAGGCATCCCGTTCTTCCCCCAACGACGGAACTGCCAGCCCGTGGTCTCGGGCACAATCCCGTAGACCGTCCACATCGGTATTAAAGGCATCCACGCCAACAAATTGCAGCATCGCCTGCTGATAACTGAAATACTGAGTCGGCTCCAAAAGCAAGTGTTCACTAACCAGCTCACGCAATAGCGTATCCACCTCACGCATCAGGGCATGGTGATCAAAGCCAACACGATACCACTCTAGCAGGGTGAACTCCGGGTTGTGCCGCCGCCCGATCTCGCCGTCTCGGAACACCTTACAAATCTGGTAAATCGAGCCGCTACCGGCAACAAGCAGGCGCTTCATGGGAAATTCAGGAGACGTATGTAAATAGCGCGGGCTTGCCCCTGCTGGTGAGGCAAGCGCAAAACTGTGGATATGAGGATCTGGGGTGGCCGCCTGAGATAGCGCCGGGGTTTCTACCTCCCAGAGATCACGGGCATCAAAAAAAGCCCGTGTTTTTGCCAGCAGCTGGGCGCGTAAGCGAAGCGTATCGAGGGAGGCTGATGGTCGCCAGTCAGACATGAAAATGCTATTCGATTAGCGCCGCGTCCGCCCTGCTCAATCTTTGGCGCGGCTAACGTATTCACCGGTACGAGTATCAACCTTAATCAGCTCGCCTTCTTCGATGAACAGCGGCACACGCACGACGGCACCGGTTTCACAAGTAGCCGGTTTGCCACCGCCACCCGAGGTATCCCCCCGTAGGCCGGGATCGGTTTCAGCCACTTTGAGAATGACGTGGTTGGCCGGCGTAACCGCGATGGGATTGCCGTTCCACAACGTTACTTCACAGATATCCTGCTCTTTCAGCCATTTGAGCGCATCACTGACCGCGGTTTCATCCGCCCCCACCTGCTCGAAAGTATCGGGATCCATAAAATACCAGGCATCACCATCGGTGTAGAGGTACTGCATATCGGTATCGAGGACATCCGCTGCCTCAACCGTTTCCCCGGATTTGAAGGTTTTTTCCAGTACCCGCCCGGTCTTGAGGTTGCGGATCTTGACCCGGCTGAAGGCCTGACCCTTGCCCGGCTTAACGAATTCATTTTCAATAATGCTACAGGGATCGCCATCTAGCATTAATTTCAAGCCGCTGCGAAAGTCATTGGTACTGTGAGTTGCCATGTAAGCCTCGATTATGCTGTTATGCTGTGCTAACGCACCGATACAAAAACGACATGATACCGAAAACCAAGCAACTTTTGCAGCGCATCCCACCTACTACTGCGCAAAAACCTGGGCTGCTGGGTAAACACTGGCAACAGCAACAGGCTGAAGCACTGCTCGAACCCGCCGCGCTGCTCGCCCAATTATCCCTGCCGCCGTCTCTGCTCGCAGCCGCACAAGCCGCCAGCGTCCAGTTTAGCCTACGCGCCCCTGCCGCCTGGCTCGCCCGTATCGAAGCCGGTAAGCTCAATGATCCTCTGCTACGTCAGATTATGCCCACGGCTGAGGAGCTACAGGATTCAGCCCGTTTTAGCACGGATCCAGTCGGTGACCACGAGGCGAGACCAACTCCGGGGCTACTCCATAAATATCAGGGACGGGTGCTGCTGATGACCACCGGAGCCTGTGCTATCCACTGCCGCTACTGTTTCCGGCGGCACTACCCCTATGAGAACGACAATTTATTGACGCAACTCCCCGCTGCACTGGATTACATTCGAGCCGATAGCAGCATCCATGAAGTGATCCTCAGTGGCGGCGATCCCTTAAGTCTCAGCAACACAAAACTGGCCGATCTTATCCAGCATATTCAGGCTATCCCTCACATCAAACGCCTGCGCATTCACAGCCGTACGCCGATAGCGCTTCCCGCACGCATCGACGATGGCCTGATTGAACTATTAAATAGCATTAAATTACAGACAGTTATGGTGGTTCACTGCAATCACCCGCAGGAACTCGATGCGCCGGTGCGTGAGGCACTTCATGCGCTGCGCCATGCTGGGCTGACTCTGCTTAACCAGTCCGTTCTGCTCAAAGGCATTAATGATACGGTGGATAGTCTGGCGCAGCTTAGTGAGCAACTTTTTTCAGCCGGGGTGCTGGCCTATTATTTGCACCAGCTAGACAAAGTCAAAGGCGCAGCGCATTTCGAAGTGTCGGATGCCGGGGCCATTGCCCTGCATAATGCCCTTCGCCAGCGACTACCCGGTTATCTACTACCTGAACTGGTAACAGAGCAGGCTGGAGCCGCTTCAAAAACACCACTGTGTGGATAGTTTTTTTAGCCGCGCCACCGGCAAACCGGGAGAAATCTCAGACAAACGTAGTTTTTTGTCCGATAACCGGTCAGGCTATGACTAATTGATTATTTTTCAACCGCTTGTAGGCATGCATGACAAAAGGGAATATGCCATAATTTCAAGTAGTTAAACTTTACCCGGATGGTGCATCCAGTAGGCATGCCTCATCTGAAACGTCTGGAGAAGGCATGTGGCCAAGCCACCTGAATTAGATATTCCCGAGCGCAGCAAGGCGAGAAAAACCTCGTTCAACATTCGCCCCAAAAAGGTCGAACAGTGGCTGGAGGATCTGCCGCGCGCCAACCTTGGCGAAACCGCACGCCTGCTCTACGATGCCCTGCTGGATGCAAACCAGACTATTTACTCCTATCAGGATCGGCTGCGCTTTCTTGAGTCCCTGCGCGATCCTGTTCAATATGTAACCGATTCACTGAAAAAACATTTCATCGGTGCCAGTTATCCCCTGCCGGTCAAAAATCAGAAAATTGCCGCCGCCACCCGTGAAATTCAGGCCGCCATGGCCACCGGCTATAAAATTGCTATCAGTGACATGCTAGAAAGAAGCTTTCTATTTGCGGATAAGAAGTTACTAGCCACACTACTGCATCGTGCTATCACCTACTATGGCCGCACCCTGCTAACCTCGTATCAAATTTATGCTCCCTGCGCGCCTAAAGTCTGGCTGGAACTGCACAAACTCTACAGTATTGCTGAGGCTCGCAAGCTTGAAAACCAGTTGGTGGCCGACTACCAGCGCATCTATGTTGAACGCGCCAGTATCAATGCCGAATACAGCCGCATCCTGCTGCTTGCATTAACCTCGCCGTATAAACTGCGTCAGGGTGAAGCCAGCAAAATTTACTCCACGCTCGAACGCTGGACCCAACACTGTCAGCTCTCGCACATCGACGAGTATAAGGATCGAGAGCACGGCTATTTTGCCGTGATGCTAGATCGCGACGCGCCGCCCCGTTCTATGGCCATCAACATGCCGGAAGACTGTGATCCACTGCAATGCAGAATATTAAACACCGAAAGTCTGGCAGAACTTATTCGCAGTGAAATCCAGGGCACAGAAGATATCGGTGAAAGCACCATCACCAGTATCGAACTGTCTCGCCCCGATCTCTCGCATGACCTGCTACGTCGTCTGCTGATTGCCTGGGGTGTGGAAGCGAAACGCAGTTTCTCACGCAGCCAGCAGGAAGAAAAAGTAGAAGTCAGCATTGGCCTGAATGCTATTCACAAACACATCTCCCTGCGCAAAAATAGTGAACAGACGGATATCTATAACAACTCCGCCCACTTCGAAAGCGCCGCAATTGAAAACCTGAATGAAGAAAAACCTGACATCTGGAACATGGTTTATCCAACCGATCTACCCGGTCTGGCTCCGTTAGTCGAAGAAGAAATCAACCTGGCTAACCCGGAAGATAAAAGCAACCCAGCCTCACCCACTTATCCACAGGGAAGCTGGACGATTATCAATGAAAGTGCCGGTGGCTACTGTCTGGAGTTTCGCAAAGGCCACGGTGCAAAAGCTCAGGTTGGCGAGCTAATTGGCATTCGTCGCCATAGTGAAGGTATCTTGAAATGGGGCATCGGCGTGATTCGCTGGATGAAATTTTCCAGCACCCGCACTCTGCGCCTGGGCATAGAAATGCTCAACCCCGATGCTGCGGCTGTCGGCATTCGTTCACTGGCCGCAACGGGTAGTAAATCTGCTTATCAGCGCACCCTGATGTTGCCCGAAATTTCAGCTATCCAGCAAGCTGCCAGCTTGATCACTCCCCCCGCACCCTGGCGGATTGGCAACCAGATTATGATCAATATTCTTGGTAAAATTATTCAGGTACAACTTACTTCGGTAAGCCAGTGTACCGGCCTGTTCAGCCAGTTTCAGTTCAAACAACTCAATATCGAACAGCATGAAGATAATTCACACGATGTCTCTGGTCACTGGGAAGTGGATAAAGACTTTGCCAAAATTTGGTCAGCCATGTAAAAAACAAACTCGCTGTTTATCTGCCCCGGTGCATGGCATACTTCCTTAAAATAACAAGCTTGAAAATAACTCGGTATACAGTTATACAATACCTTACCTTTGATTTTCCCCCGGGCTACTGCGTGTGAGTGACAAAAATATACTGCGAATCCTGACCCTGTTTGACAACTCGGAAGAAGCTGAGTCGCTGATTAATGTTTTGCGCAATGCAGGACAGATTATTCGTGATATTCGAGTCGAAGATGAAGAAGATCTGCATGATGCGCTGGAAGAAAATCCAGTCGATATTATTCTGGCAAAAAAACAAACGCCCCTTTATAACGCCAAACAGGCAGTCGAATTTCTACACAAAACAGATCGTGATCTGCCGCTGATTGTTATCACCGAAGCTGGCAAGCCAGCCGATGCACTGGAAGAACTACAAACCGGTGCGCGCGACATGGTTGCCAGTGACCAGCCTGAACGACTTAGACATATTGTAAACCGTGAAGTAAATGATCTGAAAATTCGTCGCGCATTTCGGCGCAACGAACAAATGTTACTGGAAACAGAAAAACGCACCCGCTACCTTATCGATCAATCGCGTGATGCCATTGCCTACGTCCATGATGGCATGCATATTTATGCAAATAATGCTTACCTGAAAATGTTTGGCTATGCCGATCTTGAAGAAATCGAAGGCGTACCTATTCTTGATATGGTCGGTGCTGAAGATCATCCTGTACTGAAAACATTTCTGAGCAAATATGCAAAAGGTCAGAACACCGAAGACACCATTGACGTCGAAGGTAAACAGGTCAACGGCGACAGTTTTAACATTACCATGGAATTTTCCCGCGCCAGCATGGAAGGTGAAAGCTGTTCTCAGATCATCATCCGTGATCAATCCGACAGCGAGGAGCTTGAAAAACGTCTGCATAGTCTGAGCAAACAGGATCTACTTACCAATCTTTACAACCGTCCCCATTTCCTTGAACAAATCAATAAACTACTCGGTCTGTCCGTCGAAGGCAAAGCACACGGTGTGTTGATGTTTATTGCTATCGACAAGTTCGAGGCTATCCGTCAGGCCGTTGATATCTCTGGTGCCGATCTGCTGCTCGCCGATATTGCTCAATTACTGGAAAAACAAATCGGCGACCATTGTATTCTGGCACGCTATGAAGGTTCGGTATTCAGCCTGCTGCTACACAATATCGATATTGAAGAGTCCGAAGAAATTGCCGACACGTTATGCAAGTCTATCCGCGAACATACCTCTGATATAAATGGCAAACTGATCAGCCCTACCGCCAGCATCGGCATCATGCGCATTAACGAGACCATCAGCAATAGCCATGAATGTATCAGTCGTGTGGAAAAAGGCTGTAAAGCCGCACAGAAAGCGGGGGGCGATCAATACTCTGTTTATAACCCGGCTGTCGCTGAACTAGAAGAAAAAGAGCAGGTCAGTCAATGGGCCTTTCTGATTAAAGAAGCGCTCAAACAAAATCGCTTCCGCCTGATATTTCAACCCATTGTTAGCTTACACGGTGAACCCGGGGCTCATTATGAAGTGCTGGTGCGCATGCTGGATGAGAAAAAAGGAGAACTTCAACCCGCCGAATTCATGCCTGCGGCCAGTGATGCTGAGCTAACAAAATATATTGATCGTTGGGTCATTGCCAACATTTTTAAATTAGTGCTTGAACGTGAAAAACAGGGTTTGCAAACACGCTTCTTTGTCAAAGTATCGGAAAACTCACTGACTGATCCAGAGTTTATTCCATGGCTGGCTGAACGCATTAAAGCGCTACGTCTGACTACTGAAAATCTGGTCTTCGAACTGGATGAAGATACTGCACTCAATCACATCAAACCTGCAAAACTACTCATCGACAGTCTTAAGCAACTGCACTGCCGCACAGCCCTGCACAACTTTGGTATCGAAACCAATACCCTTGAATCGCTTAAGCAGCTTAAAGTTGACTACATCAAACTGCACCATGATCTCATCCACAATCTGGCGCAAAGCGTCGAGAACCAGGACAAGGTCAAAGCCATTACCAACGCCACCTCGGAAGATAATATTCTTGCGATTGCCTCTTTCGTCGAAGATGCTAACAGTCTGGCACTACTCTGGCAGTGCCGAGTCGACTTTATTCAGGGCTATTTCCTGCAACAACCCGGCTACGAACTCAATTACAACTTTGACGAAGCGTTCTAGTTCTAACAGCCGTTCTCATCCAGCACATGCGACACCAGCCCATCTGCCAGTTTGGGTTCAAACCAGGTGGACTTCGGCGGCATCACTTCATTAGCATCCGCCACTGCCATCAAATCATCCAGCACGGTGGGATGCATTGAAAAGGCCACTGCCATTTCACCCGAATTCACTCGCTTTTCCAGTTCCGCCAAACCACGAATCCCGCCGACAAAATCAATACGCTTATCCACCCGTGGATTATCAATGCCCAACAGGGGGCTGATCAGATTATTCTGCAACAGGCTAACGTCCAGACGACCAACCGGATCATCACTGCCGGGGACTAAGGCTGAATTAATTTTCAGGCGATACCAGTTGCCACCCAGATACATACCAAATTCCTGCGTACCGGCTGGGGATACTGCAGCAGCACTTTTTTCCACGCTGAAACTTTTTTCCACGCCCGCAAGAAAATCGGCCTCAGTCAGACCCTTGAGATCTTTCACTACTCGATTGTAATCCAGAATTTTCATCTGATTGTCAGGGAAGATCACGGAAAGAAAATAATCAGAAGCCGTCGTCGCCTGCCCCGTCTCCCTGCGCATCGCGGCAACCCGAGAACCCGCGGCAGAACGATGATGACCATCAGCGATATACAGGCAGTCCATCGCATCAAAGGTATCGGTCAGGGTTTTAATATCATCGGCTGCATTAACTACCCACAGGGTATGTTGCACACCGTCATCGGCCTGTAAATCATATTCTGCTGTAGCACTCATCACCTTTGCGACCACCGCATCCACGATATCGTTATGGCGATAAGTCAGAAATACCGGTCCGGTCTGCGCGTTTAATGCATCAATCTGACGCACGCGATCATCTTCTTTTTCTGGTCGGGTAAATTCATGTTTGCGAATACGATTGCTATCGTAATCTTTCACCGAGCCTACCGCGACTAATCCAGTCTGTACATGCTCGCCCATCTGCAATCGGTAAACGTAGTAACAGGCTGAGGCTTCACGAAACAAAATATTTTCGTTTACCAGACGTTGCAGGTTTTCTGCCCCCTGCGCATAGACTTCAGCCGCGAAGGGATCCGTACCTTCTGGCAGATCGATTTCAGGCTTGGAAATATGCAGGAAACTATCTGGCCGACCCTCAACACGGGCACGCGCCTCTTCTGTATTCAGCACATCATAGGGGGGGGCAATAACATCAGCCACACGATCTGGGTGCGGACGCAGGGCAGCAAAGGGGCGAATCAACGACATAGCAATTTCCTCAGGATGAACGACCGCGGCATTGTATACGATGGCGCTACGGCAAAACAGCCGCAAGCAGGCAAAAATTGCCGATCCCGCCATGCTGTCCAATAGACAAAAAACTGACAAACATCACAATCCAGCAATATTGCCGCCGAAAACCACACTTTAGCGTTATAATCCTGAGATGCAGAATCAGCCTAAAAAATCCCGGAGCGGGCATCGTTCTCCCAAACTGACTGACATCAACATCAGTCAGTCACGCAGCATTGGCCGCCTGAAACTACCCGAATATTTTCCCATCGCCTACAAGCTGGCTCTGCTCTTCACCCTGCTCATCAGCCTCGGCATGGGCATTCTTGGACTGGTGGTGGTCAACAAACAGACCAGCCTGCTGCAAAAACAGATGAATCACTTCGGCCAGACCGTGGTTAGCCAGCTGGCCGAATCCGCCAAGGAGCTCGTCCTCTCCGATGACATTCTCGGACTCATGAGTGTCAGCAACAATCTGGGCAACGACGATAATATCCTTGGCAGTCTCATCTATGCGGAAAATGGCAAGATACTAGCCTCCACTGGTATCGCCCCCAGCGAAAGTATTCTCAGTCTTTATGCGCGCTCGGAAGAATTCAGTCCGGCTAATTACAAGGCTAACTGGACCGCCCGTAATGACAAGGGACACGCGCTTGATGTGGTTTCATTTATCTCCCCCATCCGCTATCAGGATGTGATTGCTGGCCATGCGGTGGTGACCTTCAGTCGTAAACTAATGAATGAAGCTATCAACAATACAATTACCACCATCACCAGCGCCACCTTGATCATGATTTTACTCGGCATCATTGTCGCGTTCATTACTGGAAAATGGATTTCTCGCCCCATTCATACACTAATGAATGCCAGCCGCGCGATTGGCGAAGGTGATTATGATTACCGTATCAACGATCAACGTAATGATGAAATTGGTTATCTCACTGAAGCCTTCAACACCATGGCCAGTGATCTGCTGGAAAAATCACAGGTTGAAAGTGCTTTCTCGCGGTTTGTTTCTCCGAGCATTGCAAAACAAATCATGAACAACCTTGACCACATCAAGCTGGGTGGCAAGCATGTTGAAGCGACCGTATTATTTGCTGACATAGTCGGCTTTACCCGGTTATCAGAAAACTTGCCGGCCAGCGAAGTTGCAGAAATGCTGAATGAATACTTCGGCTATATTGCAACCGTCAGTCATCTTCATCACGGCACCATCGACAAATATATGGGCGACTGCGTAATGCTGGTATTTGGTGTACCAGAACACGACCCCGATCACAAATACCATGCCGTGTCCTGCGCACTGATGATTCAGGCGCTGGTTGAACAACTCAATCAGAAACGGCAACAGCAGGGTAAATTTCCAGTGCGCTTTCGCATTGGTATTAACGCTGGTGAAATGCTTGCAGGCAATCTGGGTTCCAGTCAACGCATGCAATACACCGTGGTTGGCGAATCAGTTAATCTTGCCTCCCGCCTGCATACCGCAGCAGCCGAAGGCCAAATTATTATTACCGAAACCTTATATCAGGATGACAGTGTACGTCAGCGCATCCGCGCCGATTTTCATCAACACGTCCAGCTGCGCGGCATCAGCCAGCCCGTCTCAACCTATATCGTGCGCCACATTCTTAACAGCGAACAGAATATAGAAAAAACAGTCAACCGAATCCTGTCTAAACAATACGTGGCATGAATCGCCTGAATAAATTTCTGTTGCTGATCTGCTTCAGCCTGTTGAGTGCCTGTAGCGTTATACAGTCCTTTCACAGTCAGTCACCCGAATATATTGAAATTCTGATCAAGGAAAAACACTACAGCAAGGCTCAGAACATTCTGCAACACATCAGCCCTGCTCACCCTGATTACGCTACAATGATGGCACAGAAAAAACGCCTGCACGCACTCACCCGTAAGTTAGAAACAAGCACGCTAGAAAAGTCTCAGAGCTTACGTGAACAGGACAAGTGGCAGCAGGCATTACACGTCCTGCAAGATGCCCGGGCACAACTTCCCAAAAGTGAAGTGCTGATTAAAGCTGAGCAGGCGTTTCTTGCCGCACGTAAAAAACGCATCAACAAACTAAACATGCAACTCGATATTCATAAAGGCATCTGGCTCAGAGATGCTGAACCTTTGCTTGATACCATTGTTCGTACCATGCCGGATGACTATCAACGTCAGCAACAACGGCAACACTTTAGCCAGGAAAAAGCCCACACCCTGAAAAATCTGGTGCGCTGCGCCGATGACGCTATGGACAAGGAACTCTATGAAACAGGCCGCCACTGCCTTGCGCTGGTCAATAGAATCGACAATGAACACAAATATACTAAAGATTTAAAATCAGCAACGCTAAAATTACAGCGCCATGATTATGCCTGGCACCAACAACAGAGCAAGGTCAGCGATGAACTGCTGAAAGAACTGAAACAGGGATACAGTCATGACAATCTGTTGCGCGCCAGCCAGCACCTGCAAAAACTGTCCAGTCATACCCCGTCAGATTTTGAACAGCAATATAGCACGCAGCTTAAACTGGAACTCGAAAAAGGTATTGCCCAAAACATGAATGCCGGTCGCCAGCTTTATAGCGAAGGCAAAATTACCGAAGCCTTAAGTATCTGGATTAGCCTGCGAAAAATTACGCCCGACAATGAAGCACTGGAAGCGCACATCAGCCGGGCACAACGGGTACTGGAAAAGTTGGAACAACTGGGGAAACGGGGCAGCAAGGTGAGCAGCGCGCCACCGCCGGAATAAACAACCCCGCAGCAAGCTACGGGGTATGAGTGGCAGGTTCGCTTCTACCCTTCGGGCACCATGAGGCGAACATGTGCGACTAAAGCTGCACCTACAATGTTGATTCGCTGCAAGCAGCGGGAGATTAAATCGATAACGCAGGGTAAGCGGTACCTACCCCAGCGTTCTATTTATCTT
>CAZIJT010000059.1:0-14287 GCA_964539595.1 uncultured Thiohalophilus sp.
GTACGGCTGAAGCCGAACCTACAATAGAACTTCGCAGCAAGCTGCGAGAAATATACCCAAGCAAATTCAAATTACACTCGCAGCGACTTGCTGCCGCGCGCAATACCCGTTGCACCTGAACGCACCGTCTCAAGAATACTGCTTTGCTCAATTGTTCGTAGAAAAGCATCCAGCTTGTCACAGGAGCCAGTCAACTCGATCACAAAGGTCTTGTCACTGACATCCAGTACCGTGCCATTAAAAATATCAGCCATACGTTTGAGTTCGGCACGCTGATCAATGCTGGCTGCCTGCACTTTTACCATCATCAGTTCGCGCTCGATATGTACGCCATCGCTGATGTCAGCCAGCTTAACGATATCGATCAGTTTGTTGAGCTGCTTTTTGATTTGTTCAATTACATTTTCCGAACCACAGGTCACCAGGGTCATGCGTGACAAAGAAGGATCTTCAGTGGGGGCTACGGTCAGGGATTCAATATTATATCCACGCGCAGAAAACAGACCGGCAACCCGCGACAATGCACCGGCTTCATTTTCCATTAATAACGAAATGATATGTCGCATCTCAGGCTAACTCTCTTTCTTGCATTTCATGATGTCCCTTACCGGCAACAATCATAGGATAAACATTTTCAGTTCGATCCGTAACAAAGTCCATAAATACCAAACTGTCTTTCATCGCAAAGGCTTCTTTTAATGCGCCTTCAACGTCTTCCGGTTTTTCAATCCGCACACCGACATGACCGTAGCTTTCCGCCAATTTAACAAAATCAGGCAAGGCATCCAGATAGGAATGTGAATAACGGCTTTCGTAAAAAAATTCCTGCCACTGACGCACCATGCCCATATAGCGATTATTCAGGCAAATGATCTTTAACGGTAAATCGAGCTGACGCGCAGTTGATAATTCCTGAATACACATCTGAATACTGGCTTCACCGGTAACACAGGCAACCGTAGCGTCAGGATGCGCCAGTTGCACGCCAATTGCGGCAGGTAAACCAAAGCCCATGGTGCCCAGACCGCCGGAATTAATCCAACGCCGAGGTTTGTCAAACTTATAAAATTGCGCGGTAAACATCTGGTGCTGACCTACATCAGAGGTCACAAAAGCATCGCCCCCGGTAATTTCATAGAGTTTTTCAATGACATACTGGGGTTTGATCAACTCACTACCGCGATCATACTTCAGGCAATCCCGGCCACGCCATTCGCCAATCTGCGCCCACCATTTTTTCAGCGCGGCGGCATCATTTTGTTTATTGCTGGCATCCAGCTCCTGAGTCAGATCACTGACTACCTGTTTGATGTCACCAACAATCGGTACATCGACGCGGACATTCTTGGAAATCGACGCCGGATCAATATCCACATGGATGATTTTCGCATGCGGACAAAATTCTTTCAGCTCACCAGTGACCCGATCATCAAAGCGCGCGCCAATCGCAATCAGCACATCACAATCATGCATGCCCATATTGGCTTCATACGTACCGTGCATACCCAGCATGCCGATGAACTGGGGATCGGTGGCCGGATAGCCCCCTAGCCCCATCAGGGTATTGGTAACCGGGAAACTCAGTTTGCGACAAAATGCGGTAAATTCCTCCGCCGCATTACTTAAAACCACCCCGCCACCAGCGTAAATCATCGGTCGTTTCGCCGACAGCATCAGCTCAACCGCTTTGCTAATCTGCCCCGGATGACCTTTCACCGTTGGCTGATAGGAACGCATGCTGAAATCTTCCGGGTAACTGTACGGAATCTTTATATTGGGATCGGTAATGTCCTTGGGAATATCAACCACCACCGGCCCCGGTCGCCCAGTGGTGGCAATATAGAACGCCTTGCGCAGAGTGCTGGCCAGATCCTTGACGTCCTTGACCAGAAAATTATGTTTCACGCAGGGGCGGGTAATGCCAACCGAATCGACTTCCTGAAAAGCATCACTACCAATAAACGCGCTGGTCACCTGGGCGGTCAACACCACCAGTGGAATCGAATCCATATGGGCGGTGGCAATACCGGTCACCGCATTAGTCGCACCCGGCCCAGAGGTCACCAGCGCCACGCCCGGTTTGCCGGTGGAACGCGCATAACCGTCAGCCGCATGCACCGCGCCCTGCTCATGACGCGCAAGAATATGCTTAACATTTTCCTGGCGAAAAATCGCATCATAAATATGGAGCGCTGCGCCTCCAGGGTAACCAAATAAAAATTCAACACCTTCGTCCTGCAAAAACTGGACAAGGATATCGCCACCACCAAGTTTCACGTCTACTTCTCCCACGGGGTTAATCTTCACGCGCGACAGGCCAACGCCTTGCCGCGAAACGGCCTATTATAATCAGTCAGCCCGGGTAATTGCACTAAATTACACCATCACAGATAAAAATTGGCAATCTTACATCAGTCATACAGTTTTGTTCGTGCCAATGTCCGACTCAGCCCGGGCTTGCCGCCCCCGTTCTGAGTCCCTCAACAGGTGGGCTAAATGTGGATAAGTCCACATTTAGCCCACCTGTTACCGAGGGCAGGTTCAGACATCCGCTTTTTTGGTATACACTTAATTCAGTCGGCAAATCAGGCCAGCGGCCTGAAGCAGGCTTTCAGATCCAGCACCATAACGATAATATGTAACAAATAACAGGAACCCCTCATGCGAAGAGTAGCGCTTACCCTGATACCCGTACTGTTCAGCCTGTTCATCTTCGGCAGTAGCCATGCAGCTAGCACGACGTATAAATGGACCGATAGTAATGGCAGCGTCGTGTACTCCCAGCACCCACCTGCCGAAGGCATCCAGTTTGAACGCATTAAGACCAAATCGTCTTCTCGTTCCAGTTCAAAAGCCTCATCGCCCGCCCCCTCCATCTCGGCCAAAGATTCGATCATGAAAGACAAGGCGGCGCGCGAAGAGAATACGCTGGTACAAAAAGAGGTGGATAAGAACGCCGCCGAGCGCGAAAAGAACTGCAAGCTGGCCAAAGATCGCTTGCGTTTCTATCAGGTTCAGCGCCGCTGGAAAGACAAGGACGGTAATGTGCAGAGTCTGGAAGACGATGAGCGAATGATAAAACTGGACGAAGCCAAGCAGCAGGTCGCGGACTTCTGCGGTTAAACCATGCCTTATCTGAAAATCCAGAGCAATATAACCCTTGATAAAGGCGATGCCGCCAGCCTGCTGGCCGAAGCCTCAAAGCTGCTCGCAACGGAACTGGGCAAACCAGAAAACTATGTCATGGTGGCGCTGGAACCCCCACAGCCCATGTTGTTTGCCGGTAGCGATGCGCCGCTGGCCTATCTGGAACTAAAAAGCATCGGTCTGCCTGAGAGCAAGACTTCCGCACTTTCTGCAGCACTTTGCGGCCTAATTGAGAAAAAACTCGGCATTCCCACTGCGCGCATCTATATTGAATTTGCCGATGCGCCACGTGCGATGTGGGGCTGGGATAGCAAAACATTCTAACCACCTACAGTTTAATCTCCTTCACCTAATAAACCGCTATTTCAAAGAGTAAGCATTTAAATCACAGAGTAAGTGGTGAATTCAAACAATGCTAGATTATGAGTTTACTGGATAAAATAGTTAAACATCCTGAGCATGAAAAACAGACTTTACTGAAAACCGGCAGCCTGCTGCTGAATAAGGCATTCTCCAGCAACACCTACGCCACCGGATGTGGTGAAATGTAGATGAAATCAACCCTTAAGTAATTTTCTCTTCCCATTCCTGGCACTTCTTTCGGTTACCCTCTCTGGCAATATGTCAACACTCGCTAACACAAGTTTAACTCGTGCCTAGCTCTTATCATCTATCGCTACAAAAACAATTTAAAATAAAGAACACAGCCTTTTTGAGTCTCTCTGCCTGAGACAATGGTTTATCTGTATCAAATTATTCCATCTCTATTATCACCTCACAGCTAATGCCATCATCCAGAATTTAGAACAATACCTAACTGCTAGCTGTAATGCTTTCATTGCGAACCCCATCGAGCAATAAAAACTTTACAAAATTCTAAGCATCTATTTATGGGAAGAACAATTCATCTATTAACACTTTGGCGATAAGCACAGAAAGCGATCATCCAGATCACTTTCAGATGAACATGCTTGAACAGCATGAGCGCTGCGCGTCGTCTCCTTAGCCTATCCTTCGATTTTACTATCAGCTCAACATCGCGAGCATCAAGGCCTTCAGTCGTTACATTTTTTCTTGAAATTCAGTTACTTTATGAGATATCAGAAGCCTTAACCTATATACTCAGTTAATAAAAATAGAAACAACTAAATCATATTTATGGTTAGGCTGAAGTCATGTGAAAGAAAACAATAATTTACTGATGGCATGTCATGAATGTGATGCACTACAGAATGTTGCCCACATTCCTGAAGGTAAAACGGCCTTATGCATTTGCTGTGGTCAGCCGTTATTTAAAAACCCCCATTCACCCATTGAAAAACCACTGGCTCTTGTTTTTGCCTGTGTGATTTTATTTATGCTTGCCAATATTTACCCGGTTATGTGGCTGAGTATTGCAGGCATTGAGCGTGAAACCACCTTAACCGAATCCGCATTAATTTTTTATGATTTAGGCAGCCCGGAACTGGCGCTGATAGTCTGGTTAAGTAGCGTTGTTCTGCCTGCATTTTGTGTGTTTTCATTATTTTACATATTATTGTCTATTCATTTTAAGCAAAACTGGCGATTTACCCGGCCATTGTTAGTCTGGGTGAGCCGTATATTGCCCTGGGGAATGATGGATGTTTTTTTACTGGCAATACTGGTCGCACTGGTTAAGTTAGTGTCACTTGCAGAGGTGATTTTAGGTGTGGGCTTTAGTGCCTTTGTGGGATTGGTGTTGTGTTATGCTGCAACAATTTCTTCACTGGAAATGCATATGTTATGGGTTCGGCTGGATAAAATTCGCGATGGAGGCATGGGTGAATAATAAAATCATTCGTGCGCAAGAAAAGGGGCTGGCGAGTTGTCATATTTGTGATCAGGTCGTCAATCTGGAAGACCAGGTAAAAGCCTTATGTCCGCGTTGCCATTCCAGTGTGCATTACCGAAAACATAATAGTATAAGCCGGGCATGGGCCTTTTTAATTAGTGCCTTTATTATGTATATTCCAGCCAATACTGAGGCCATCATGCTAACTGGCGCACTGGGCCAGCAAAGTTCCGATACGATTTTAAGCGGCATACTATATTTTTTAGCTCACGGTGACTGGCCGCTGGCCCTGGTGATTTTTTCTGCCAGTGTTTTATTACCGCTGTTAAAAATAATAGCCATTGCTTATTTGTTAATCAGCGTACAACGCGGAAATAACTGGCGCAAAAAAGAAAAAACCCGTCTCTATGTCATTGCTGAAGTAATGGGCAGGTGGTCAATGGTAGACGTGTTTGTCGTTGCACTTCTGGCAGCATTAATACAGATGGGTGAGCTCAGTTCTATCGCACCCGGCCCGGCAGGCCTCGCATTTGCCACAATGGTAATCTTAACTATGTTCTCAGCTATGGCATTTGATCCCAGGCTTATTTGGGATCAGACGGAAAAAATATAATGACGGACGAAATAGCCAAACAACATTCACAAACGATTCAGGAACCAATTCCTAAAGCCATAAGCACATCCGGGGGGTTTTCTATTTCTCCGATCTGGGTTATTCCCATAATTGCCGCATTAATTGGTGGCTGGTTAGTGTTTAAGAGTGCCGCAGAAGAAAATATTTTTGTCGACGTTTCATTTAAAAGTGCATCCGGCATTGCCGCAGGTAAAACACCGGTTAAATTACGTAATGTAAAAGTGGGGGAAGTAACTGAAGTCAGGTTTACTGAAGATTTATCGAAAGTAGAAGTAGAAATGGAATTAACCGGCATCTCACTTGAGCGACTTACCGATACTACTCGATTCTGGGTGATCCGACCGCGCATTGGTATTGAGGGCGTGAGTGGGTTGGATACATTATTAAGTGGTGCATTTATTGAAATTGATCCGGGCGAAGGTGGCACCCCGCAGACAATATTTAAAGGTCTGGAAGAACCACAAATTTATCAATTGGGAAATCCTGGAACAAGCTATATTTTAAATTCAAATACGTTAGGCTCGATCAATCGAGGATCATCGATAAAACATCGGGGCATAACCGTAGGCAATGTCACGAAATACAAACTAACGGATGATCACAGTCACGTACAAATTGAAATTTTCATTGAATCACCACATGATCAGTATGTCAGAAAACACACCCGTTTCTGGAATATTTCTGGCATAGATATAGAATTAAATGCTAAAGGCTTTAATTTTGATATGGAGTCTATTAATTCTTTAGTCGCAGGTGGCATCGCCTTTACTAATGAATACGCACCCGAAAACATAGTCGCAGCTGAAAAAAATAATTTATTCACTTTGCATAATACAGAAACACCGGAAATAGAAGAGGCGGTTATATTTTCTGTACCTATGAAGTTATATTTTGATAATGGTGTCAGTGGCTTATCAAATGGTGCACCAGTTGAATACAAAGGTATTCGCATTGGTACGGTTAAAAAAGTCGGCGTGGAAACCAGAGCAGGTATAAATGAACTGATTACCTTTGCAATCATTGATATCGAACCCGATCGACTGCCTACGGATGAATTACACCCAGGCCAAAGTGCTAAAAAAAGAATGCAATTGATCTATCGCTATTTTGAGCATATGGTTAAAACAGGTGTGCGAGGGCAACTAAAGAGTAATATTATAACGGGTCAATCGTTAATTGTTTTTGATGATTTTGCTGATGCAAAAAAAGAATCCATTAGATATGTTGATGATGTGGCTATCATCCCAACGGTGCCGGAAACCGTAAGCGGAATCATAAAGCAAATTAATGAATTGCTAGCCAAAATAAAAGCTGTACCGATTGAAAACATCGGTAGAAATTTAAACGAAGCCACTGAAAATATGAATAATTTAATCAAGTCGTTAAACGTCGAAGAAGGTGGTGTGACGGGTATGCAGATCAATGAAACGATGAATGAGTTAAGTAAGGCCGCACGCTCAATTCGAATTGTTTCTGAGTACCTTGAACGTCATCCAGAAGCATTAATAAAAGGCAAAAACCCTGAGTAAAGCCATGAACATATTTTACAGCGCAATATTAATTAGCTTGGTGATCTTATTATCCGCTTGCGGAACATCACCGAAAACAAATTTTTATTTATTAAATGCTGAGCATGATAGTGAAATCATTACACGCGAAAAAATAGCCATCGGGGTATGGAAAGTTTACCTGCCGGAATTAATTGACCGCCCGGAAATAGTCACTCGCACCGGCACACACACTATTGAGCTTGCAGATTTTCATCGCTGGGCAGGGGGGTTATCAAGTAATGTGAGTTTATTAATTGCCAATGAACTTTCTCATAATTTAAAAACCGGCCATGTTGATGTATATCCCTGGTCGACATATCGAAATTTTGATTTTCAGGTAAAAGTTCACATCTGGGAATTTTATGGTGAACTAAGTGGTGAAAGTAAAATTAACGGTGCTTTTGTTATCTTAAATGGTAAAGGTGATAAAAAAATTCAGGAAGAAATTTTTTCCTTTAAAGAGAAAGTAAAAAATGAAAGTTACAGTGAAATGGCGGCGGCCATGAGCCGGCTGGTAGTTTCCTTGTCAGAACAAATCTCGCAGTCCATCAAGGCTCAGCAGAATAAAAAATAACCGTATGATTACATGGCTATTCAGAATGGGGGTTATCAGAATTAGCACCCAAGTACCTGAGTTGTTTGCTTGGCTATACTGCGCTATCGACAAACAGACACGACTATCTCTGAATTTCCTCTGTACGGACTCACATACAAACAGATAAAATCCCCTTCTTTAACAACCGGAAGAAGTCATAGCATGCGTGTATCCCGATTCCTGCTCGCCACCCAGAAAGAAGTCCCTGCTGATGCAGAGATTATTAGCCACCAGTTAATGCTCCGCGCGGGCATGGTTCGCAAGCTTGCCGCTGGACTTTATACCTGGCTGCCATTAGGACTACGAGTGTTACGCAAGGTGGAAGCTATCGTGCGCGAAGAAATGAATGCCGCTGGAGCGCAGGAAGTGCTGATGCCTGCGGTACAGCCCGCCGAGCTCTGGCAGGAATCCGGACGTTGGGAACAATACGGTCCCGAGTTGCTGCGCATGCAGGATCGACATGGCCGTGACTTCTGCCTTGGCCCCACCCACGAAGAAATCATCACCGATCTTGCCCGCAACCAGCTGCGCAGTTACAAGCAGCTACCCAGTAATTTCTACCAGATCCAGACCAAGTTTCGCGACGAAGTGCGCCCACGCTTTGGCATTATGCGCGCGCGTGAATTCATCATGAAAGATGCCTACTCCTTCCATCTGAACGCCGCATCACTGGATGAAACCTATGAACTCATGCATCAAACGTATTGCCGTATCTTTGATCGTCTAGGGCTGGACTACCGCCCCGTACGCGCCGACTCCGGTGCCATCGGCGGCAGCCTCTCGCATGAGTTTCATGTGCTGGCCGAGTCCGGCGAAGATGCTATCGCCTTCAGTGATCAAAGCAATTATGCCGCTAATACCGAAATGGCCGAAGCCCTTGCGCCTGCTGGGGCACGCCCAGCGGCCAGTGAAACAATGAGTACAGTTGCGACACCAGACACTCACAGTATTGACGAGGTCAGCCAGCAGCTTGGTATCGACCCAGAACAATGCCTGAAAACGCTAATCATCAATGGCGAAGAGAATCAACTGATTGCACTGGTGCTGCGCGGTGATCATGAACTCAATCCCATCAAGGCGGAAAAAATCGAGGCCGTTGCCAACCCTCTCTGTTTCGCCGATGAAGACAGTATTAAAAAGGCTCTCGGCTGCGCACCCGGTTCTATCGGCCCTGTCGGCCTGACTATTCCCGTTTACGTGGATCGCAGCGCGGCGGTCGTCGCTGACTTCGTTTGTGGTGCGAATACGGATGGCCAGCATCTCAAAGGGGTGAACTGGGAACGGGATCTAGCCGATGCCGAAATCGTCGATATTCGCAACGTGGTCGAAGGCGATCCCAGCCCGGACGGCAAAGGCAAACTGGAAATTAAACGCGGTATCGAGGTCGGCCATATTTTCCAGCTCGGCAACAAATACAGCAAAGCCCTCAAGGCCAGCGTGCTCGATGAAAACGGCAAAGCCGTGACCATGAGCATGGGCTGTTATGGCATCGGCGTCTCCCGCATCGTGGCCGCCGCTATCGAACAAAACCATGACGACAATGGCATCATCTGGCCCGAGGCTCTCGCCCCGTTCCAGGTAGCCCTGCTGCCGATGAACATGCATAAATCCGAACGCGTACGTGACGCGGTTGAAAGCCTTTATGCCCAATTGCAAAGTGCTGGTTTTGATGTGTTGCTGGATGATCGCAAGGAGCGCCCCGGGGTGATGTTTGCCGATATGGAATTAATCGGCATCCCCCACCGCATCGTCATCGGTGAAAAGGGACTCGACAAGGGGCTGCTGGAATACAAGGGTCGCAGCGATAATGACAAACAGGAGCTGCCAGCTGACACCATAATCGAATTTCTACGCGCTAAAACCACAGGTAAAAACAGGGGATAAACCCCACCCTCACCCATTTCTGTCTGTAAAGCTTCACCGCCTCTGGCCGATAACCTTAGGAAGCCACGGACAGAACCATGACCTCAGTCGAGACGCCTAAAAAATCTCACCACGCCCCATATATCGAACCCACTATCCGCCTGATTGTGGGGATATTGATCACCACGCTGGTGGTTCTGCTTTATACCAACAATGAACACCGCAGCCTCTGGCTCGCGGCCATGTTGTTCATCAGCCTCAATCTGTTCCAGTCTGCCATCAGCAAATGGTGCCTGATGGAAAAACTGCTAAAACGGCTCGGTTTTCGAAGTGAAATCCATGAAATCCGGGAACTGGGCGACGAGGCGCGGAAAACGGCGGCCGAACATATGAGCTATACCGCCACGCTGAGTTTGCTTAACGAAGCCGTGATCGAACTGTCCGAAGAAGGCATTCTACTCAGCGCATCCGATGGCTGGGGAAATCTATTGGGGGATCATGCCGACTATACCTCAACCATTGGCCAGCCCCTGAGCACGTTTCTGAATGTAAACGACATTCACCGAATAACAGAAATGCTCACCGACGTCAGTGGCGCTGATTTCAGTGTCCACGCCATCCGTTTCCGGCTTGCCGGTTTTAACCAGACAGAAAAGTGGGTGGGTGGAAAATTCATGCTGGCCTGGCCAAAACCGGGCGAAGATACTCTGCGCATTAAAGGTGTGCTGCAGGACATCACCGATGCCTATCATCAGGAAGAGCGCATCAAGCATCTGGCGCTCCATGACGCACTTACCGGACTACCCAATCGTCTGTTGCTGGAAGATCACATGCAACTGGCGCTGGCGCATGCCAAACGCTATGGCACTCGGGCAGGACTGTTATTTATCGATATCGACAACTTCAAACAAATCAACGACACCTATGGACACAAAACCGGCGACAATATGCTGATCAGCATTGGCAAAATAATGAAGGCGCAGATCCGCAGTGATGACACATTGGCACGCTGGGGCGGCGATGAGTTCGTCATTCTGCTACCTGATTTAAAACAGCTCAATGATATCGAACAGGTCGCCAAAAAACTTTTTGATGAAATAAACCGGAAACTTCAGGCAAAAAATAGCAGCCGCATCACCACCGTCAGTATTGGTGCCGCACTTTATCCTGACGATGCCAAGACTACCGAAAGCCTGCTGGTCCAGGCTGATAAAGCGCTTTACTACGCCAAGGCACAAGGAAGAAACAACGTTCAGATCTTTAGCGCCATGAGTAAGGCCGATGCGGGCTTCAATGATTTCGATATGACCAAACAATTGAATACGGCCGTCAAGGAAAATAAAATCCAGGTACATTATCAGCTCATCGTCGATGCAATCTCACAGCAACCCACTGGCTTTGAGGCGCTGGCGCGCTGGCATGATGAAGATTATGGCTGGATCAGCCCCGGAATATTTATTTCCATCGCAGAAAATCACGGTTTTATCCGGCAACTCAGCCAGCAGGTCATGGAGCAAGCCTTCACTGATTTCAAACAATTACTCGCCGCACACCCCGGCATAGGCATGTCGATCAACCTGTCAAATCGACAATTAATGGCAGCAGGATTTCAACAACAGTTGCTGGCGCTGTTAAACAGCAAAAACATTAGCCCGGAAAATATTAAGCTTGAAGTGACTGAAAGCCTTATGCTTGATGGTGTCAACATGGCAAAAGAAGTGCTCAATGAACTCTGGAATGCAGGCTTTACTATTTCCATCGACGATTTCGGTACCGGCTATTCTTCACTCTCCTATTTGCATCAGTTTCCCTCTCATGAGTTGAAAATTGACATGTCTTTTGTAAAACGCTTCAAAAGTAAAAACGGAAAAATTTTACTGGAAACCATCAGCAATATGGGCAAAGCGCTGGGGCTATCTATTGTTGCTGAGGGCGTAGAAACATCTGAATGTGCAGATGCTCTCAAACAAATGGGGGTTGACCGATTGCAGGGTTATTATTTCAGTAAACCACTACCCCTGAATGACTGCCTTGCCCTGTTACAGCGTTATCACTCGGACAGGAATGCAGGGTAAATGCTGCATCAACTATCATTGTCATAATCATAGTCAATCCTTACTCCCGGGGATTTCATGTTTAACCGATAGTTGCAATAATGTTCAGCATGAAAATACTTTTGCTACTTATCAGCTTGTTACCCGTGCTATTGCCCGAGGCACAGGCTGGCACTGTCCCAGACGCTATACCTGACTCTGAACTCCGCCAGTTGTTAATCAATGCCATCAATGATGGCAGTAGCTTTAGTGATCGTTTCGAAGCTGAAGTCTGGCTGGTGGACATGTCAGCACGGCTAGCCTCACGCGTTACCGATGCCGAAAAACGTATTCCCATGCTCAAGCAGATTCACTTTGAGGCCACCCGCGCCGGACTTTTCCCTGAACTGGTGCTGGCAGTGATCGATGTCGAGAGCAACTTTAACCGCTACGCCATTTCCCGCGCCGGCGCGATGGGGCTGATGCAGATCATGCCTTTCTGGCTGGATGAAATCGGCAAACCCGGTGATAACCTGTTTAACTTAAAAACCAACTTACGCATGGGTTGCACGATTCTTCGTTACTATCTGGACAAAGAAAAAGGCGATCTAACTCGCGCGCTGGCGCGTTATAACGGCAGCCTCGGTAGCCATCGCTATACAAAGAAAGTCTATCACGCGCTCGACAGCCGCTGGCGTAAACGCTAGGCTTGAAGCCAATGGATAAAGCACAACAAGACATGGATAACAGCGCTAACTATAATCAATTCATAGAAAAAGTTGAGACAGCCATTGCCTCTGATCAACTCATTCTTCCCTCCGCGCCCGATACCCTTGTCCGTGCCCGCCAGTTACTCGATGATGCTAATGCCACCACCGAACAACTGGCCAGTCTGATTGCCACCGATACCGCGCTGGCCGCACGTATTCTAAAAGTTGCTAATAGCGTCATTTACAAAACTCATAACGGTATCGACAACCTGCAACAGGCTATTTCCCGCCTCGGTCAAAAATTGATTCATACGCTGATTACCAGCCACGCCATGATGCAACTGTTCACACAAAAAAGCGGCTCGGCTAATGAACAGATAAATCGACAACTTGATGCGGTGCAGACACGCAGCATTGAAGTCGCCCGGCTAAGCTATGTCATTGCCCTGCACAGTGGACAGTTATCCGCCGATGACGCCCTGTTAGCGGGACTGGTGCATGACATCGGCTACCTGCCTTTATTGCAGGTGCTGGGTAAATCCAGTCTGTTGAATAAGAAAGATAAAAATATTGTCGGCTTCCTTAAAACCAGCCACCCTGAGATGGGCGCAAAAATTTTACAGAAGTGGAAATTCCCCAACAGTTTTATTGACGTTGCCGCAGAGCACGAAAAAATTGATCGCAAAGGCTGCGGCGTTGCTGATCTGGTAGATATAGTGATCATCGCCAATCTATATGTGCATGAAAAAAACAGACCCGAAAAAGATATATCGATGTTCAAGGCGAAGGTCTCAGCCTTTATCCGTCTGGGGATAAACCTGGATTATTCCAATGTTGATTTTGACTCGCATCTGGAAACAGCTCGTCAGCTGTTACCTCACTGACAACAGAACATAAATGAATCCCCCCGCCGCAAGCGGACGGGTATCTGCGTATGTAGGTACGACTTCAGTCGTACCGATACGGCTGAAGCCGAACCTACAATAAAATTTTACAGCAAGCTGCGGGGAATGATAGCCAAGGGAAATTAACGAGGCACAAGCTTTACTCCAGGTTGCGAGTAATCTCCGCGCCCAGCAGGACTATCAGCCAGGAAAGATAGATCCAGATTAACAACAGAGGAATGGCTGCCAACGCACCATAGAGTAATTCATAAGTAGGGAACCAGGTGATATACAGGGCAAACAGATATTTGGCTATTTCAAATAGAATAGCGGCAACAATCGCCCCCACAAACGCATGCGGCCAACGCACTCGAGTATTCGGGATCCAGTAATACATGAAGGCCAGTAATAGCGTCGTCGCCATCGTTGGCAGCAAGGTCAGAACAACGCCCCGCAAGCCCACGCTATTCATGGTCGCTGAAACATAGGGCAAGGCCAGGATGTAGGTGGTGGCAGCCAGACTAGCGGCGAGCAACATCGGCCCCAATAGCAAAAAAACTAACAGTAACAGCAAACGAATAAAGGTACGCGGTGTGCGCTTGACCTGCCAAATTCGGTTGAAGGTAATATCAATCGTATTCAACAGTAAAACAGCCGTGGCAAACAAACCTATACTGCCTATCGTACTCAGCCCCGCCGTCTTGCGAACAAACCCCAACAGAGAATGCTGCACCCCTTCACCAACGGTGGGCACAAAAATATCCAGCACAAATTGCTCAGCCACTCCCATCCACTCAGAAAACATGGGCAACGCACTAAACAGGGAAAAGGCCACTGACATTAACGGCACCAACGCTAGCAGGGACGTGAAACTAAGCGCAGCAGCAACCTGACTAATATCATTACGCAGGCTTTGCCTAAGCACCTGCAAGCAGAAATCAAACAATCGGCGGCTGATACGAAGCAGTCCGTATGTATTCATCTTCACTGCTGTCCTGTTAGCGTCATGGTGATTAATAAATCTCACCGCTGCAAACAGCGGAGTATCCATTGTAGGT
>CAZIJT010000060.1:0-1942 GCA_964539595.1 uncultured Thiohalophilus sp.
CAAGAAAATTATAGCCACTGCCATCGACCTGATGGAAGTTAACCGGGTTACCCGCACAAAAGCGACCAATCAAACTGCGAACCAGATTCGGATTAGTCATTGAAAAAGCAGGATGCTGCATTAAAGTATCAACACGCTCAAGCGCATTAGGCAGGGATGAGATCGACTGAATCGCAAACCACTTCTCCACCACCTGTCGATCCTGTTGCCACTGCTGATAAAAGGTATCCAGTACCGATTGACGCTCAACGACATCATGCTGGTTCAAAATAGATAATGCGGCGAGAACATCGGTCATATTGTCTCCCTGTTCAAACTGGCGCAGGCACAATTGTTTATGATCGTTATTATCTAATTCAAGTAAATACGACAAACATAGATTTTTCAAACTGCGCTGTGCCATGTCCTTCGCATTAAACTGATAGGCCAGAGAAATATTATTTTCTGTATAAACACGCTGCCAGTCATTCGCTAATGCTTTGGCCAATTGCTGGCGCATAAATTCACGCACCGCATGAATCGCATCCACATCCACCACTTCACATTGATCCGCCAAATAGGATTCAGCCGGCAGGGTTAAGGCCTGCGCGATTAACGCCTTGTCCAGCTCTGTATTATTTAGCGTTGCACGACAGGCATCAATAAACAGCTTGTCCAGTTTTAGCGACCTGCCAGCCTGATAATCCTTGATCAATTGCAACATGATTTTGATGGCTAACTTCTGTCCTGCATCCCAACGATTAAATTCATCCGTGTCATGGGCAAACAAAAAAGCCAGTTCAGCATCATCGTGGGGTAATGAAATTTTTACCGGCGCAGTAAAACCTCGACCCAGAGACAGCACCGGCTTTTCGGCTAGCCCGGTAAATATCCAGCTCTGTTCCATGTCATGTAGCGCTAACATCTTCGATACTGGCGTATTTTCATTCTCTGTTTCTAAGGCCAGAGCCTTTCCATTGTTATCCAATAGCGCTATTGATAATGGAATATGAAACGGTTTCTTATCAGGCTGCCCTGGTGTCGGTGGACACTGCTGGCTTATATTCAAAGTATACTCTTGCGTGTCTTTATTATAACGTTCACTGACCGCAAGCTCAGGCGTTCCGGCCTGTGAATACCAGTTTCTAAATTGTGTTAGTTCGATATCATTGGCGTCTTCCAATGCCTTGACAAAATCATCGGTAGTCACGGCCTCACCATCATGGCGTGAGAAATATAAATCTGTGCCCTTTCTAAACCCATCACGACCAAGAATGTTACATAGCATGCGCACCACTTCCGCACCCTTGTTATACACCGTTACGGTATAAAAATTACTGATCTCGATATAGTGATCAGGACGGATGGGATGCGCCATCGGCCCCGCATCTTCGGCAAACTGATGCGCGCGCAGGACATTAACATCATCAATACGCTGCACGGCACGAGAATTAAGATCGGCAGAAAATTCCTGATCACGGAATACAGTAAAGCCTTCTTTAAGACTAAGTTGAAACCAGTCACGACAGGTTACCCGGTTGCCCGACCAGTTATGAAAATACTCATGCGCGATAATACTTTGAATCCGATAATAATCCTGATCGGTGGCAGTCTGTGGTGAAGCCAAAACACAAGAGGCATTAAAGACATTCAAGCCTTTATTTTCCATCGCCCCCATGTTGAAATCATTAACCGCCACAATCATATAAATATCCAGATCGTATTCACGGCCATAGGTATCCTCATCCCATTTCATTGCCTGTTTTAACGACATCAGAGCATGATCGCACTTGTGAATATTTTCAGCTTCAGTGAAAAGTTGCAAGAGTACCTTGCGTCCATTCATGGTAGTAAAACTATCTTCCTGACAGGCCAGATCCCCGGCCACTAAAGCGAACAGGTAGCTGGGTTTGAGACTGGGATCCTGCCACTTAACCCAGTGCCGACCATCTTCCAGATCCCC
>CAZIJT010000060.1:2042-5736 GCA_964539595.1 uncultured Thiohalophilus sp.
GTTGTTAAGCACCAGCCCGTCATCATCCAGAGTGTAATTGTCCAAGGTCAGTGTTTCACCGTCCCGTTTTATCGACTGGAGTTGAAGCTGGCTGCCATTTAACGTTAACGGTGCATTTTGTTCAGCCTCAGTTTTACGTTTAAATAGTAGCTTTGAAAATACCTGGGTTTTCGTCTCATGCAGTTCAAAACGTAATTCAACGCTGTCCAGCTGGTAATCCGGCTGCTTATAGTCGTTAAGATAAATCGTCGTGGGTGATGTTAGTGATTCTGTATTATTCATTTATTAAACCTTGTTGTGATGTCCCCCGCCCCGGCGAATGCTCACTTCACCAAAGCGATTTTTTATTTTGTCGGCAAGCCGATCAATTTCTCGCTGCTTCGTCTGCACAGGATCAGCAAACAAATCAGCCTGTACTGAGCTTGTGGCTTCTCGACTTAAATTGCTGGTTCCCATTCCCAGCAAACGAATGGCGCTGGTCTTATCGGCCAATGCGGTATCGAGTAGTTGGTGCGCCACGTTCCATAATTCCTGCGTTGTTTGCGTGTGCGCAGCCAGACTCGCCGAACGCGTAATTGTTTTGAAATTAGCAAAGCGTAATTTTATCTGTACCGTTCGCGCATAAAATTTTTGTTGGCGCAGGCGAAAGGCAACCTGCTCGGTGAGTTCCTGCAAACTGTTGCGCAACAAATTTTTATCACTGATATCAACCGCAAACGTGGTTTCATTAGAAATAGATTTTGCTCGACTGTCGGTCACCACTCTTCGCGGGTCGATGCCCTGCGCTAGATTCCAGAGGTGTTCGCCAAATTTTCCAAAGCGATATTGCAAGGCGTCCAATGGTTGCTCACGCACCTGCTTAACCGTATGTATACCCAGCCGCTCAAACTCCTTGTTGGTTACTTTGCCCACGCCCCATAAACGACCTACCGGTAGCGGATCAAGAAAGGCCTGAACTTCAGTTTTGCGAACGATAACAAAACCATCAGGCTTATCAATGTCCGAGGCAATCTTGGCGACAAACTTACTCGGCGCAATCCCCACCGAAGCGACTAGCGACAGTTCACTGGTAATATCTTTTTTAATCTTCTTGCCAATACTCACTGCATCACCAAACAAGCGTTCGCTGGCAGTGACCTCCAGAAAAGCCTCATCCAGTGACAGCGGCTCAATCTCCGGCGTATAACGCTGGAAAATTTCTCGAATCTGTTGCGAGACTTTTATATAAAGCCCCATGCGCACCGGCAAGCTGACTAATTTCGGACACAGGCGCATAGCCTGTGCCACCGGCATCGCGCTATGAATGCCATATTTTCTTGCCGCATAATTAGCTGCCGCGACCACGCCACGTCCCTGTGCTGAACCACCCACCACGACGGGAAGATCCGCTAGCCCCGGTTGTTCACGCATTTCAACCGAAGCATAAAAGGCATCCATATCGACGTGAATAATCATTAGCAGCTAGATGAGAGTACAGAACAAATTTGTGGGAAGAACAAAGCTACTGGTGGCTGTAATAGGTTTTATAGCGCATCACTTTTTTCACATAACGCTGGGTTTCACGATAAGGTGGAACACCGTTATATTTTGCAACCGCAGACTCACCGGCATTATAAGCCGCCAGCACCAGATGCAGACGGTTGTCATAGCGATTGAGTAAATCACGTAGGTAGCGAATACCGGCATCCAGATTTTGCTCTGGACTATAAAGATCGCTAACCCCGTAACGTCTTGCGGTCTGCGGCATTAATTGCATCAAACCCGATGCACCCTTACGTGAGGTGGCATTGGGATTGAAATCTGATTCTGTGCGAATCACCGCCTTAATTAAGGCCAGATCTACCTGATGCTGTTTCGACAGTTCTTTGATCAACGGTTCAAAATGTTTAACCTGCCCAACACCATTCCGCGGCTGATAAGCACCCGCAACAAGATGTCCCATACCATTAACCACGCCGCTTTTATGAATCAGCTGGTGGCCTTTTTCATACAGCAGGTGATCTGACATAACCCGGCTACCATCAGGCAGCTGGTAGAGATAAAAGTTGGCCGCCTGCACCGGCACGCCAGCGCCTACTGCAAACAGCAGCAGGCTAAACAGGCTTGTTTTTTTCAGGGTTATCACGGGATATTTCTCCAACGCTACCTTATTATTAGTCGGTCAGTTCTGCGAAGAGTTTAAGTTTAGCCCATTGGCTTTGAGCGAGCACGTCCTTCGACAGGCTCAGGGCGAACGGAACTGGATTTAGCCCACCGGCTTGAGCAAATATACCGACTCATCCAGGCGCGTTAGCCCCTTTTCTCGGAAACGCTCATTGTCCGGCAGGATATCTTCAGAAAATATTTTTTTAATCTGAAATAGTTCACCGTACTGAGTCTGCACTTCGGCCTCACTCACAGCAAAAGGTGGCCCCCCCATTAGACTCTGATCATAATCCAGAGTCACCAACAGGCGGGGGGCGCTGGCCGGAGCTAAGTTCAGCAAGTGCCGCGCATAGTCTGAGCGCATAGCTGGTGGTAGCGCAATCATCGAGGCGCGATCAAAAACGACCGCGGGCTGTCCAAGCAGTTCGGGGGTAAGTTTAAAAAAATCGCCGCAAAACAGGCGGATACCCTCGGCTTCCCAGATTTCAAATTCTCCAGACAGCTCTCTCTTTGGCTGCAAACCCTGTTCAGCAAAAAACTGTTGTACGGCCAGGTGGCTGAGTTCCACTCCGCACACCTCATGCCCCTGCTCCCGCAACCAGCGCAGATCCAGACTCTTACCACACAGCGGCACAAAAACCATGCCCTTTTCGGGGAGATGCAACTGTGGCCAGAATCTTGGCAAAAAAGGATTAACCTCGTCGAGATGAAACCCGGTTTGATTATTTTCCCAGCGTTGCTTCCAAAATTCTGCGTCCATATTGTCCTCGACGTGATTAGATTTATATTTTATTGTGAAGTAGTTTTGCTCCACAAACAATCACCCTTTCAGGAGAATACGAATGAACCGGGTTGCCGAAACGGACAGCTATTACATCGACGCGCTGGAACTGGGGCCGATGGAAAATTTCATCTATCTTATCAGCGACCGGGAAACCGGACGGACGGCGGTGGTCGATCCAGCCTGGGATGTGCCCGCCATTCTACAACAGGCAAAAAAACTGGGAGTGACGATCAGCGATATCCTGCTCACCCACAGCCACCATGATCACATCAATGGCATCGAAGCCATCCTCGCCGAACATGATGCCCAACTGCATCTACTCAAACCCGAAG
The DNA here is from genome assembly GCA_964539595.1 of uncultured Thiohalophilus sp. Classification (GTDB taxonomy): domain Bacteria; phylum Pseudomonadota; class Gammaproteobacteria; order UBA6429; family Thiohalophilaceae; genus JAADGZ01. The sequence goes on from CAZIJT010000060.1 coordinate 5,304, forward strand.
CCGAATTCTGGGGGCAACAACTGGCCACGCCTCAGCTACATTACGGCGGTGATATTATTCAACTGGGTAAAACCGAAATCGAAGTGCTACACACACCCGGCCACACCCCCGGCTCTAGCTGCTACCATATTCATGATCACCTGATCACTGGCGACACCATGTTTGTCTGGGGCTGCGGACGCTGCGATCTGTCTGGCGGTGATCCTGAAGTGATGCACGGGACGCTTAAAAAACTGGGGAAAATGGCGGGCGACACGATCATATTACCCGGCCATAACTATGCAGATCGAAGCAGCTCAAGCATGGGCGAACAGCTCGAAGGCAATCCTTTTATGCACTTTGATAAGCGCGACGAGTTTGTCGAATACCGCATGCATTTGCATGATAAAATGCGGGAAGAACCGTATCATGCTGAGCCGCGAGTGAAATAATA
>CAZIJT010000060.1:5836-14178 GCA_964539595.1 uncultured Thiohalophilus sp.
ACCGGCTCGGCGACAATATAAATCATCCAGGATTCCTGGTTTTCAACCTCAGTAGTTTCGTAGTACTCACCAGTGCCTTCCATTTCATCATCGTCATCATCGCCCTCTTCGTAACGTTCCCAGTAGACGCGTATTTTTTTATAACCTGCAACTTCGAGCATTTCTTTGACTTCTGGGATCGCCCATAAACGCCATTCATATAGAAACGCATTTTCCATCCGCGAGCCATCATCAAAATCAAAATGAATCGCGCAGGCCATGTGATTATTGATGGGGTTAAAAGACACATGCTCCCAGACATAGGTTGCGCCTTCATCTTCGATTTCGGTTTCTTCTTCCAGCACGTCAGCGCACTCGGTGCCGCCAAACAGATCCAGAATCAACAAACCATCATCTTTTAAACTCGCATGGGTTTTACGAAAATATTCGATCAGTTCATCGCGTTTTTCGAACAGGCAATAACTAAAATTAAAGGCACTAACAATATCTACCTTTGGCTCGGTGACATTACGCACATCATCTTTTATCAAGCTAATACGCCCAGCCACATCCGCACCCGCTGCATCGATGTTATTCTTCTGTCCCCACTCCAGGGTTTCCGTGTCATAGTCCACACCAATCGCGGTGCGTGCCGAATCACCTTTGCACCATTCGACAGCCAGATAGGCGGTACCGCAGAAATCTTCTTTAATACTTAGCGCATCGCGACCACGTAAGTCCTTGAAGGTTTTTTCAAAGAATTCGACTTCGGCTTCTGGGCACTGCACCGACAACTGATACAAAGCATGACGATCCGCCTGCTCCGCCTGAGTTAATTTTTTTCTGGACTTTGCACTCATAATTCATCTCTTTAAGTAGCTTTATAGATCAAGGTAAAATTAAAATTCGCGGACTATTATAGCCTTTTTTTCACTATTGAAACTCGCGTTTTTCGCTAAAAATGACAATCCACCCTGTGCTATAATTCGCAGCTGTATTAATCGTAGTGGAACAACCTGTCTCATGCCTTCATCCCAACCTGCCCGTTCACGCAAGACCACCGGCGTACTTGTTGATTCTATCCAGATAGGTGGCCATGCCCCCGTGGTCGTGCAGTCTATGACCAATACCGACACCGTTGACATTGATGCCACGGTAACGCAGGTCGCCGAACTGGCGCGCGCCGGTTCCGAGCTAGTACGTATCACCGTCAATAGCGCCGAGGCCGCCGCTGCGGTTCCTTATATTCGGGAAAAACTCGATCTACTGGATTGCAGCACACCGCTGATCGGCGATTTTCATTTTAACGGCCACAAACTCTTACAGGATTATCCCGACTGCGCTCAGGCGTTAGCCAAGTACCGCATCAATCCCGGCAATGTGGGCAAAGGTAAAAAGCGGGACAGGCAATTTGCCAGCATGATCGAGCGCGCCTGTGAGTACGATAAAGCAGTACGCATCGGTGTCAACTGGGGCAGCATGGATCAGCAACTGATGGCGCGACTCATGGATGAGAATGGCAAACTCAAAACCCCAAAAGAACCTGCCGAGATTATGCTCGAAGCCATGGTCACCTCGGCCATTGAAAGTGCGCAACAGGCTGAAGCCGTTGGTCTGGCACATAACAAAATTATTCTGTCTTGCAAAATGAGTGGTGTACAGGATTTGATCACGGTTTATCAGACACTGGCAAATCGTTGTGACTACGCGCTGCATCTGGGGCTCACCGAAGCCGGAATGGGTTCCAAGGGCATTGTTGCTTCCACTGCGGCATTGAGTATTTTATTACAACAGGGGATAGGCGATACGATTCGAATTTCACTGACCCCGGAACCGGGCGGTGATCGTAGCCAGGAAGTCGTGGTCGCACAGGAAATTTTACAATCACTGGAACTACGCGCCTTCACTCCCGCGGTGGTGTCCTGCCCCGGTTGCGGTCGCACCTCCAGCACCTACTTCCAACAACTGGCACAGGATATTCAAACCTATTTGCGTGAACAAATGCCTTTGTGGCGCGCGCAGCATACAGGGGTCGAAAACATGAGCGTGGCGGTAATGGGCTGCGTGGTCAACGGTCCCGGAGAAAGCAAGCATGCGAACATCGGCATCAGCCTGCCCGGTACCGGTGAAAAACCGGTTGCCCCGGTTTATGTCGATGGTATCAAGACCGTGACCTTGAAAGGCGATCATATCGCCGAAGAGTTTCAGGTTATTGTTGACGATTACGTTAAAGAGAATTATTTCCAGTAAGGTTCCGATTTATTCGGCGAACCTGTACGGCTCATGGTGCCCACTGGGTAGAAGCCGTAGCTACATGCAGGCAGAAACTAAACCCGGTAAAATTCAATTTATTTTAAACCCGCAAAGGATCAACCCTCATGAAAGCAATATGGCCACTATTGTTCTTAGCTGCCTTTCTTTTTTCTTCATCACTCCGTGCGGAGTCCAGAAATTGTACCGGATCCGTGATGATGGGAGTGGGGCCGCAATCGGATCAGCAGAAATGCAAAGCGGGCGATATCATCAAGTTACCCATCAAGCGAATTGCTGAACTATGTGATTTTAATTCTGCTATTGCCTGCAATAGCGAAGGCGCACGTAGCCTCTGCTATTGTTCTCTTAAAGCAAAGCGCCGCAAATCTCGCTAAGGTATAGCACTGCTCAAATTATTTTTTTACTATAGCGCATCTTTGGCCTGGGTTAGCGCAAGATTTTCATACAAGACTTTAACCATATAAACCTGGCGTTCGGTAAAGCCACGCTCAGAAGAGCAGCTGGCGGTGATTGATTTATCACCCGACTTCAAACGAAACATGCTGCCATATTGAGTGAATTTTCCATATTTTTCTTCCAGAACAGCCAACAAAGAGGCAAGCTCCTCAACACAGGCAGCCTCATTGTTTGCCATCGTCTGGCCGGAAATTCTGAATACTTTACCTGACTGCTTATCGGTCTCAACGCTGTACAGAGTCAACATGTTTAACGGGGTAGGTGGATTCACCAAATGCACAACCTCGTTAACCAAACTGCGTTCCACGTCCAGCTGATCCAACGTCATACCAAATTTAATACCAAATGCGCCGTTAATAGGTGCGGCTGCCAACACCAGTTCCGCCACCAAAAAAAATGCGCCCATCAAAACAATTCTAGCTAACATACTAATCACCTGTATTTTAGTGCCGACAAACAGCGTAATACCCGCGTCGATTCAATCTATAAATTGCCACCATCATAGCAAATTTACAGTGTGTCGCTATACGACTTTAGGCAGCAAAGAATAGCGACGGCATGTCTGTTTTAAGGTTTCTGATTTTTATTTTTTCTGTTGTTCCTTTGCACTTCGTTGGCGCTGTAGATGTTGCACAATAATATCCTGATAATCACGAACGCGTTTGACATAACGCACCGGCTCCCAACCGCGAGCATAACCATACTTTAAATTTTTATAATATTTCTTCTGCCCGAGCAAGGGTAACACTGTACTAAGATCACTCCAGAGATTTGGGTTTTTACCCAGTCGTTCAGCCAGTACAAAGGCATCACGCAGATGACCATAGCCAACATTATAAGCCGCCAGCGCCATCCATTCTCTGTCGTGATCCGTGATGCTTTTTGGTAAACGTTTCTGCATGCGTGACAAATATTTTGCACCGCCCATAATATTTTCTTTTGCATTCAGTCGACTTTTAACTCCCATTTCTTTCGCTGTAGGCTGGGTTAACATCATAATGCCGCGCACACCTGTCGGACTTTTCGCTCGCGGGTTCCAGTGTGATTCCTGATAGGACTGCGCGGCTAACAGTGTCCAGTCAAGTTCGTATTGTTTTCCCGCTTGTTTAAATATCGGTTGGTACTTTGGTAACACCCGTTTTATCCGCCTGGTTAATGTCCGCGTATCGACAAAATCAAAGACTTCAATGTAGCCATAATATTTTTCCTTTAGTTCGGCCATCACACCATTGCCGTCTATTTCCTTGTGCCAGGCTTTGACTTTTGCACGCAGCTCTGGCGCATCGAAAGATAATACCCAGGCCAGCGATTGCGGTTCACCTAGCGAAAAGCGGACACTTAACTCGGGGAAATAACGCCGGTTTATCGCTACAATATTGGAATCAGCAATGGTACATTCAAGCTCTTTTTTCCATACCCTCTCCAGCATGGTTTCTGTATTCAAAGTAGCATCTTCACGCCAATGAAGATCCGGATACGTCAGTTTAATTGACTGCAACCGTTCCACATAGCTGCTATTGGCCGGTATCATCAGTTCCACATCAGCCAGTTCTTCAACCGTTTTGGGTCGCGCACCGCCGCGCCGACAAACGACTTGCTGGCTAACTTCCTGATAGGCCTCACCAAATAGAAAGTCGGTTTCCCGCGCAGCGGTGCGAGTTAAACCCGCAGCAGCAATATCCGCTTCGCCCTGCTCAACCATTGCCAGAATAGTGGACACGCTATCCCTTGTCACAAGTTTAAGTTCGACATCAAGATAAGCCGCAAAGCTTTTCGCTAATTCATATTCAAAACCAGCATCACCATCGCGTCCCTGATACCAGGTTGTGGGTGCATTGCGGGTTACCACGACCAGACTTTTTTCCTGCAGAATGTTATCTAGCCTGCTCGTGTTATCCCCTGAATTACAAGATAGTAGCAACCCCAGCAGCATCAAGCTGAGCCAATATTTTGTATAGCTGTATTTCAAGTTACCACTCCTGTTGTTCATTACTGTTTATCTGTCACACTTGCGTTCCGTTTTGGCTTCCATTGATAGAGCAGCATGCCGGAAAGAATACAGGCACTGCCCAACCATATTTCCAGTGTCAAAACTTCATGATTGAACTGCTGGCCAATAAGCAATGCCAACACTGGGGTTATCAATGTTACCAGAGCGGTGCGACTCGCCTCCATGTTTTTTAATACATAGAAATACATAATAAAACCGAGTACCGAACCAAATATGCTCAGATAGAGTATTGCACTAATAGCACGGGCACTCACGTCTTCGGGTATCTGACCATCAAAAACCAACCAGACAAGAAAGTACAGTGGTGCAGAAAACAGCAAACTCCCCGTGGTCACTTCAAGCGCGGACAATTTTACGCCAATACTTTTCACCCAGACACTACTAACCGAGTGTAATAGCACGGCAAGCAGCACACCAATCACGCCGAAGATAAGTTGATCGCTAAGATTAATTCTCTGTGCAAAAATCACAATCAAGCCAGCGATACCCAGCACAACGCCAAATAAACGACTGGGGCTAAAGGCATCCTCCCCCAAAAATACCGCCGCAATAAGACCAGTAATAATTGGCGTCAAACCAAATAGCACCGAGATTAAACCTGAAGAAATATACTGTGCTGCCCAGTACACACAAAGCATCGCGCCAAACACGCCCAAACCACCCGCCAGATAGGCATGCAAAGCACGACGATATAAAGGCAATTTTTTACCGAACAGCGCTAACAGAACAATACAAATTACCGTACCCAGCAGCATCCGAGAAGAAACACCAAACAAAAAGCCAACATCTTCTGAACTCCACTTGATGGCAAGCGGTGTGGTTGACCAGATAAGAATGATCCCGATATAGGCGGCGGGAACTGACATGATTTTTTCCTCGTTAAAAAATAAAAAAAGCCACAATCCGTTAAGGAGTGTGGCTTTCGAATAATACGTGTAGTTGTTAAATAATCAGTTCACGTTATCTCAAGCCACGGCATACACACCCAGACCTTCTGCAGGCGCAGGTGGAAAATAAAAATGGCTTTAGTCATCACGGTAGACATGCAGGAAAGTCTACGCCAGATTCTCAAACTGTCAATATGCAATTTAGCGGTTTGTAAAAAAATAAGTCCAGGGCTGGGCGCTAACCGTCTCTAGCGCCGACAACAGCTTATCGGTAGGAATACCTTCCTGAGGAAAGATACTGAATACATCAATAAAGAAACGCCCAAAACCTGCGGCCTGCCGCCAGCGCAAATCATAGAGCGACAGATTTTTATCACAATAAGAACAGGTATAGTTAGTCCGCAAATTATCCGCCTGCCAATCTTCAATCTGCGTCTGCCAGTGCGGGTCACGGCGGCCACATTCGGGACAGCGCGCAAACACCTCTCGTTCATGGGAACGAAACTGCGCGTGCGTATATATCGAACTCAGAACAATATGACAGAAATCCCTATCATCGTCATCTGTAGGGACTAGATTAATAGCCGGGGAACAGCCCATAAAGGTCAGCAACTGTAAAAATTGCTCCCCCACCAAAAATGCCTGCTGCTGGACGTCTTCATTCAAGCGGTTGTCTGGCTTTACGCAGGCTTGCCCAATGAAGCCTAGATCCTGCAACAACGTCTGAATGGTTTCACTGGACTCTGGTGCGTAGTGCGCATCCTGCGAGTGTAGCACCAACCGATAGATCGGCTTTTCGATTGCTGACATATTTTGCCTGACTCAATGAAAAATCTGTTAAAATCATACCCATATTATCATGAGCGGACAAATAATATGAGTAACGACAATCTCTCCAAAGAAGCCCAGATCCTTGCCATCATGCGTAAGGTATTAACAAATGTAGCCAAAGATACCTATACCAAACCGGGACTCAAACATCCGCTAACGGAAGACACCATTATCAGCATCCGTGATTGTTTGTCCCTGATCAGTGCGCGTGAATTTGAACTGGCAAAAGATGACGGTCGGGAAAGCAAACTCCGCCCTCATTATGTCGATGAACCAAAAACTACCGTCGTCATACCTATCGATAAAATAGGCCGTGATAAGGATTCTTAAAATCCTTTATTTGAAACCCGTGCAGCAACCATGGCCTGCTGATTGCGATTATTTACCCGAGCCCCAAATTTTTTCCACGCCTCGATCCGTACCGATCAGCCCAACCAGAATACTAACCAGGCCGATACCACCGAATATTAGCACCGGCAACAAATAAACAGGATCTTTCCCCAGAGCAAACAAAAGCACCAGACTTGCCAAAGCAGAAAACAAAAAACCCATTATCGTTAAAATAATCCGATGCGAAGATTTATAAACGAAGGACTCCGTGCCTGATTCAAAAATATTGAGGATAGGGGAAAATATAATTCGTAATTTATGTTTCACAAATATATCGCTTCTAATAATAATTTAATAAACTTCCCCGCAGCAAGCTGACGGGGTATGAGTGGTAGGTTCGCCTTCTACCCTTACGGGCACCATGAGGCAAACATGTGCGGCTGAAGCCGCACCTACGATGTTGCTTCGCGGCAAGCAGCGGGGAATTTAATCCGTAAAAATTAAACAAAAAACATCCACCGACTTAATTTCATGCAATCAATGCTTGATCAGTTGCAGCCAATTCTGGCTGCTTACAAATACCTCTCGGATATCATATGCAATCCGATGCGTACCATGACAGCGAGCACAGGCGAGCACGGCTAATGTCCCCAGTTCTTTTCCCTGCTCCTTAAACTTACCCACCCTTAGTGTTTCTGCCAACCTGTTGATTGTATTTTTAATATTGTCATCCGGGTACAACCTCATATCCTTTTTATGACAACTTTCATTTGAACAGGTTTTACCTAATGTATTAATACCTTGCGTTAAATTCGACAAGGATAACAAGGCCGCCTCGCGCGCTCCATTCCCGGAGGCTATTTTAATCTGGTTTATCTGTTGACTAAGCTCAGTCATATGTTTATTAAATGACATCGGCGCACTTATCTCGATAGAGGAAAAATCAGGCGCACGGTACATTGCTGCGCTAACTGCTCGGTAATCCAGATGACAGGCATTACAGCTTTCTGTTAGCTTATCAAGAGCAATCAAGATCCCCTGCTGATTATTGTTTTTGACACTTCGCTGTAAATCATCAACGGCGTCCATGTCCAGTTTTTTATTCCACTCGGGAACCATATCCGCTATTTTCAGGTAATCCTTATTTAAGGAATCCACCCATTCAGACAATTGCTGCGTATTATTATTGTCGGAATAAAATTCTACCGCCTGCATCTCCCGACGCAGCTTAAACATGGTGTGTAACCATACCTGACGTTTATTCTCGGGTCGGTACCACTGCGCCAACGATGCGGGTGGTTTTTTTATCATAATCACTCGATCATTATGCAAATAAGCAATAACGCCCACAACCACGACAAGCAGGCATTGGAGAATAATAAAGTGAAACCATCGCATAGTCATTACCTGTTTGTTTTTAAAGTGGCGTTTACTTCAACCCTTCAGTATTGAAAAATCTTAGACGCTTACAACTCTATTTTTTTATATTCTCGCTTAAAAATAACAGCTAAAATAACAGCTGACTTCATGCTCATAATTGCTTTAAAATCAAAAAACTCATACTACACTTAAAA
>CAZIJT010000061.1:0-14075 GCA_964539595.1 uncultured Thiohalophilus sp.
TGGTAGCAGATCAATTTTCCATGCTGAAAATTCCGGCGACGGGACAGGCAGCGGCCTGTGAATAAACAGCGCATACAGCTTGTATGCAGCTAAATTATTCAGTCGTTTGTTTGACAGCTTCATCGGTACGAGCAGCCATAATAAAATCATTACGGTGCAGGCCTTTGAGCTTGTGCGACCACCAGGTGACGGTGACCTTACCCCATTCAGTTAACAACGAAGGATGATGGCCTTCGGCTTCCGCCATCTCGCCAACGTTGTTAGTGAAGGCCAGTGCCTTAAGAAAATTATCGAAGTTGAAAACTTTTTCCAGCTGCATCACACCCTCACGTACTTCGATATTCCAGTCAGGGATGTGGCTGATCAGTTCTTTTAACTCCGCATCGGAGACCCGTGGTGCATCGGCGCGGCAGGCTTCACAGGATTCCTGGCTTAGTCCACTCATTACGTTGTCTCCTCAATTTTAAGGATGATTTACTGATGGGATATATCCGCGCTGAGTATAACAGCAGGTTTCAGCTTCGCTTCTTTCTTAAGCCGAAAAGTGCGAGCAAGCCTGAGCCAAACAACCAGACTGCGGCAGGCACTGGCACTGCCGATAGTTTGGTTATGCTGAGATTATCAATGTTATCGATAACATATAAATTACCCGCATTATCAAAGCTGAGTTCGCCACCCAAGGCATTCGCAAAGGTGGCAATGAGCGTGGGGTTAAGAACATCGGCAAGGTCGAACATATAGATTGAATTTGCCAGTAGTGACAAGTTTGTACCTCTCGGGGTTGAGACAAAGATGCGCCCCATATTATCTATTGCCATACCGGTTCCCACTACACCATCAATCAGTATCGAACGTGTTCCGCTTGAATCTATTTGATAAACATTGCCAAAGCTACCATTGGATGTTTTTCTGCCGGTGTAATAAGAATTGCCGGAAGTGTCTGTACCCACACCGGTGGGGCGGTGATTGGCAAAGGTTCTAACTTCGGTTAGTGACTGTGTCGCAATATCCATTTTACGAATAATGCCAGCGTCACCGTATGTTGAACGTTCACTGATGTATAAGTTGCCCAGCCCATCAAAATCAAGCCCGGTCACGCCTTGATAGACTGTGCCGTATGCCGCAAATTCGGATGACGTGCTATAGCCGCTTGCGGCATCCAGTTTTGAAATGCTGATTGTTCCGCTATCGTCATTTGAGCGGGGTGCAATATAAAGGTTTGAATTAGCATCAAAGGCAATTGAGCGTGTGGTGGTACTGAGGGTCAGAAAGTCACTGGCTCCCCAACCATTGGCCAAATAGCTTACTGTTGCTGCATGGGTTTGAGACGACAGGTATAGACAGGCAAGTACAGGTAATATTTTTATAAGCTTCATACGACTACCTCCAATGTATGTTAATTGTATGGAACTACTTCCCCGGTGGCCTGGCCTTACACAGGTTTTAGCGGGATTATTTCTAATGTTACTGAAAGGCAGAGAACCAATAATACGCCGATATAGGCAGTATTTTTATATGAAATTAGTGATATGTCCTGGTTGTCACAGAAAAATATTTATTTAGCTCTGGTAAGACTAATGTTTGAAATGGCGCATGCCGGTTAACACCATTGCAATGCCGTGTTCATCGGCAGCAGCGATGACTTCATCATCGCGCATCGAGCCGCCGGGCTGAATCACCGCAGCGATGCCATTTTTGGCGGCCATGTCCAGACCATCGCGGAAGGGGAAGAAGGCATCCGAGGCCATGACCGAACCTTTGACTTCCAACTTGGCGTGTTCGGCCTTGATGCCTGCGATGCGTGCTGAGTTGACCCGACTCATTTGTCCGGCTCCAACTCCGATGGTCATCAGATCACGGCCATAGACAATGGCGTTGGACTTGACGAACTTGGATACTTTCCAGGTGAAGAGTAAATCCTGCATTTGTTTTTCAGTGGGCTTAAGTTTGGTCACAACCTTAAGATCATTATATAAAGATAGATCAGCATCCTGTACTAACAAGCCGCCGTTGACCCGTTTAAAGTCCAGTCGGCTGGCGGGTTTGTCCGCCCATTCACCGCAGGTCAGCAGGCGCACATTCTTTTTCGCCTTAACCACTTCAATGGCCGCGGCGCTGGCATCAGGTGCGATGATGACTTCGACAAACTGGCGATCAATGACGGCCTTTGCGGTTTCGGCATCCAGCGCGCGGTTGAAGGCGATAATGCCGCCGAAGGCGGATTCAGGATCGGTTTGATAGGCGCGATCATAGGCGTTAAAAATATCACGGTCGATAGCCACGCCGCAGGGGTTGGCATGTTTGACGATTACACAGGCCGGTTCTTCAAATTGTTTAACGCACTCCAGTGCCGCATCGGTGTCACCGATATTGTTATAGGAGAGTTCCTTGCCCTGTAATTGTACGGCGGTGGCAATACAGGCTTCAGTGGGCTTGGCCTCAACATAGAAGGCGGCTTTTTGATGCGGATTTTCGCCGTAGCGCATTTCCTGTGTTTTGTGGTACTGGCTATTAAACGTGCGCGGGAAGTCAGCTTTGCCATCAGTGAGTTTGCCGAGGTAGTTGGCAATCGCGCCATCATAGTGTGCGGTGTGTTCAAAGGTTTTAACCGCTAGATCAAAACGTGTGGCATCGCTTATTGCGCCATCATTGTTTTGCATTTCATCCAGTATTCGCACGTAGTCATCGGCCTCGACCAGCACACTGACGGAGGCATGATTTTTGGCAGCGGCGCGCAACATAGTTGGCCCGCCAATGTCGATATTTTCAATCGCGGTAGCTAGGTCACAATCGGGTTTGGCGATAGTGGCCTCGAAGGGGTAGAGGTTGACCACGATCATATCAATGGGGGGGATGCCGTGTTCGGCCATTACTGCATCATCAATACCGCGACGCCCAAGCAGACCACCGTGAACTTTCGGATGCAAGGTTTTAACGCGACCATCCATCATTTCCGGGAAGCCGGTGTAGTCAGATACCTCGACCACCGGAATGCCTTCTTTGGCCAGTAATTTTGCCGTGCCGCCGGTGGATAGAATTTCCACTTTAAATTGTTCATGTAGCTGGCGGGCGAAGTCGGCAATGCCGGATTTGTCGGAAACGCTGATCAGGGCGCGGGTGATTTTGGTCATGCTTGAGCCTTACTAAATGATATTGGGTTGTGGTAAACGCAGAGGACGCGAAGACTATATATTTAATCTCTGTGAGTTTAATTTCCTACCGCTTGAGCTACGCCCAATTGTAGGTTCGACTTCAGTTGCACCAGCATCAGTACGACTGAAGTCGAACCTACCATAACGAACACTTCGTCCGCTTTCGGTGGGGAGGGGGATTAATTTTTCTTTGCGTCTTTGCGTTTATTTAGTCATATTGTGAATGAGTATTAGTTATGCAAATCGTACAGCTTGAGTTTTTTGCGCAGAGTACCACGGTTAATACCGAGCATTTCGGAGGCCTTGCTCTGGTTGCCACGGGTGTACTTGAGTACACAACGTAACAGAGGTTCTTCTATTTCCTGTAGGACTACCTGATAAAAATCTGTAGTGGTGTGGCCGTCCAGTTGCTTGAGATACATTTCAACCGCGTCTTCGACACAGGCACGCAAGGGTTTGTTAATTTGTTCTTCTATTTGCGTATCCAGTTCCACTGCTGTGTTTTCGATGAGAGCTTCAGTCATGCTGCCATTTCCTCCTTGTTGATTAGGGTAGTGAAGAATTCCTCCACCATGCTTCTTTGATCCTCGGCGCTGCCTACGTGGTTAACCATTTGCCTGAAAGCCGCGCCATGTTGCTGGCCTTTGCTGTACCAGCTGATATGTTTGCGTGCCATGCGCACGCCGGTGTACTCACCGTAAAATTCATACAGATTATCGAGATGGCCGAGAAGGATGTGGCTAATTTCTTCTAATCCAGGCTCGGCCAGAGTTTCTCCGGTTTGCAGATAGTGCTGAATTTCTCTAAATATCCAGGGACGGCCTTGAGCGGCGCGGCCAATCATAACGGCATCGGCTCCGGTGTAGTCGAGTACGAAACGCGCTTTTTCTGGATTGCGAATATCACCGTTGGCGATAACCGGGATCTGAATCTGTTGTTTAACCGTGGCGATGGTGTCGTATTCGGCATCGCCGTGGTACTGGTCGGTGCGCGTGCGACCATGAATGGCTAACGCCTGAACGCCGCAGTCTTCGGCAATTCGCGCGATGCGCGGGGCGTTGCGATTATCCTGATCCCAGCCGGTGCGGATTTTCAGGGTTACGGGTATATCAACGGACTCGACCACCGCCTGTAGGATTTCCCCAACCAGTTTTTCATCACGCATCAGTGCGGAACCGGCGAGTACGTTGCAGACTTTTTTTGCCGGGCAGCCCATGTTGATGTCGATGATTTGTGCGCCGCGCTCGGCGTTATAACGTGCGGCCTCGGCCATCATAGCCGGTTCAGTACCCATAATTTGTACGGATTTAGGTTCGATTTCGCCAGCATGGTTGGCGCGACGTTGGGTTTTTTTACTGCCCCAGAGCAGGGAATTGGAGGAGACCATTTCAGAGACGGCCATGCCGGCACCGAGCTTTTTACACAACTGCCGAAACGGCAGATCGGTAACCCCGGCCATCGGCGCGAGGATCAGGTTATTGGCAAGTTGGTAAGGTCCAATTTTCATGAATCAGGGTCGTCTTGTCCCGGTTTACCGATATTGATTGTCTCGATATCAGCACAACATAATGTAAGAACTCGTCCGGGCATTTGTGTTGGTTGCAGTAGTTATCCCGGATGCGTCATCAGGGTAGCAACTCGAATTTAGTTTTTTAGCCGCGTAACGGGTCGAACATAATACCTGCATTGGTGGCCGGGATAAAGTGACAATGGCGGTTTTTTGTGCTGAATGTGGCCTTCTGTCAGCGCTTGTGGAATTCGTTCACAAAAACTGAAATTCGAAGCTCACGGCATCTCGTCCCGGATCCAGCACCTCGATGCGGATGTGTACTGGGGTGCCCGGTTTCATCAATAAAAACGGGCTGTTAAGGCTGCCCAGATAGTCCGCCGGGGTGAAACGGCGTTGCGCCACTACCGCGCCGGTCAAGTCTGACAGGCTGACCTGTATCTTGGGGTAGGGCTGGTTAAAGCGTGCCTTGTTAATAATTGTGGCAGTAATTTGCAGGGCTTTTTTGTTTTTTGGATGTGCGCGAATATCGCGTTCGATCATGCTAATTTTATCAATGTCGCGTTGAGTGTGGATACGGCAGGGCGTATAGCGGCAAAACTGCTCCAGCCAGGGGCGGGTCTGGGGAAAGGCGTTAACGATCTCGATATTACGGAACAGTGCCAGTTGAGCAAGCAGGGCAGCCATTAATAATAGCGCGAGTAACAGACCCAGAAGCATTTTCCATATATTGGTTTTTTCCGGTGCGCTAACGGTGAGGGAATTGCGCAGACGGCGGGGGACTTCCAGTTCAGCTGTTTGCGTGGATGATGTCGGGAGTTCGCCTTCCAGTGGATGGGGAAGATCGGCTAATGATGCGGCATCATCCTCAAACTGGATGTTATCGCTACTGTCAATATTAGTATCCTTACCGAAGGCAGCGAGCATCTCTTTTTCAACGCGATAATCCTCTTCATCGAGCTGTTCGCCATAGAGGGGCAGTTCTGAATTGCTAAAAATACTGTCGATAGCCTGATTGATTTCATCCTCATCATCGAGTGAGGTTTTTTTCTTGTTCGACTGTTGGCTGTTGCGATCATGCTTGCCGGCATCGTGAAGAACACCCGCACCCGGCGTATTTTCTTTCAGCTCGGACATGCCCAGTTCAAGTTGTTGATGCATGTCAGAAAAGATGTCGTCGATGTCACGTTCTTCTTCAAGCCCATCGGAGATGTCTGAATATTCATAGCTCTCGTCTGAGATGGTCTGTTTTGATTCGAGTTCGGTTCCACTATCCTGCAAAAACCAGTCATCATCAGCAGCATCGATATTTTCAGTGAGACTCGGGTTGACGGGAGCGGCTGTTTGAGTTTTGTCGGCGGGAACAGGATCAACGAAGTTGTCCTGAGCAGAGAACGAGGGCAGTTCAATATGATCGGTTGAAGAGGAAAAAGATTCTTCTTCAAGCAACGACTGTTCAGGCTCGGCGTTCTCGGAGTCTGAAAAATTGGCGGAGAAAACATCGCGGTCACGCCGGTCAGACTGGTGCGGTTGATCGAGGGAATACTCATCGGCTCTGGTTTCGGGTAATGCGGCGGTGATATTTTCGCGGCCATTAAAAACTTTCTGGCAGTGGCCACAACGCACCAGCCCTTTGGCCAGCGCCAGTTGTTCTTCGCTGATACGGAAGCAGGTTTCACATTTGGGACAGCAGGTAAACATAATTCGATTTTAACAGATAAATCAGGGCGCTTGCGGTTAATCTCCAAGGCTTATTTTCGCCTGCCCTGCAGGCAAATCCATTCTTCCTGTTGTTGGTAGATGTTTAATTCAAACCACGGATCATAGTGTTGAATAAGCGCGTTGGCCTGCGTTTCAATAATGCCGGAGAGTACAATATGTCCCCCCGCGTGTACCTGCTCGGCAAACTGGGGGGCGAGGGCGTGTAGCGGTCCGGCAAGAATATTAGCGAGCAGTAGCGGTACTGGCGTTGACGGACGTTGATCAGGAAGAACGGCCTCGATCTGAGTCGATACCTGATTGAGCAGGGCATTGTCGCGCGTTGCCAGTAGCGCCTGAGGATCATTGTCTATCGCCAGCGCTGAGTCTGCACCCAGGCGACAGGCGGCGATTGCCAGAATGCCGGAACCGCAGCCGTAGTCGATCACCGCTTGATTGACCGGGGGGTGAGCATCCAGCCAGCGCAGACACATCGCGGTGGTGGGATGGGTGCCAGTGCCAAAGGCGAGGCCGGGATCGAGCAGAATATTTATCGCATCCGGCTCGGGTGGAGTAAAGGTGCTGGGGACGATCCAGAGTTTTTCACCAAAGCACATAGGCTGGTAGTCGTCCATCCATGCACGTACCCAGTCTTTGTCTTCCAGTGGATTTAAAGTCCAGACCGGCAGCGGTGTTTCACCCAGCGCCTGTTGAATAGTCGAGAGAATAGTATCGATGTTAGCGTCAGCGGCAAACAGGCCGCTGATCAAAATATTATTCCACAGCGGTGTCGCGCCCGGCGGTGGCTCAAACAACGGTTGATCAGCCGCATCTTGCAGGGTCACTGCACTCGCGCCGGTAGATTCCATTAACTCAGACAGACGTTCAGCCTGTTCGGGCTGGGTTTCAAATTTTAGTTGTAGCCAGGGCATAGGGATCAGAAAAATAAAGAACCGTGGCCGGTCTTTTTCTGCTGTAGCGTTACGCTTTTTTCTTCTTTTCTGCCAACTTCTTTTCCAGATAGTGAATGTTGGTGCCACCGGTCTGGAAGCCTGCATCGCGGAACAACTCTGCATGCAGCGGGATGTTGGTTTTAATGCCTTCAATCACGACTTCGCTTAAGGCACCGCGCATGCGGGCGATGGCGACCTCGCGGGTTTCGCCGTGGCAGATCAACTTGCCAATCATCGAATCATAATAGGGGGGAACTTTGTAACCGTTATAAATATGACTGTCTACGCGCACGCCGGGACCGCCGGGGGCATGGTAGGCGCTGATGGTGCCGGGTGATGGCATAAAGTTTTCCGGGTTCTCGGCATTGATGCGACATTCCATCGCGTGCCCCTGCACTTTGATATCGCTCTGCGCATACGCCAGTTTCAGACCGGAGGCGATACGTAACTGTTCTTTAACAATATCGACGCCGGTGATCATTTCGGTGACCGGATGTTCAACCTGTATGCGGGTATTCATTTCGATGAAGTAAAACTCACCGTCTTCAAATAAAAATTCAAAGGTACCTGCGCCACGATAGCCGATGTCACGGCAAGCCTGAGCGCAGCGTTCGCCAATTTCATTACGTGTGGCTTCGCTGATGCCCGGAGCCGGAGCCTCTTCAATTACTTTCTGATGACGACGCTGCATCGAGCAGTCGCGTTCGGCCAGATGAATGGCATTACCGTGTTCATCGGACAATACCTGAATCTCAATATGCCGTGGGTTGCCAAGGAATTTTTCCATGTAGACCACGTCATTATTAAATGCGGCACCGGCTTCAGCCTTGGTCAATGAAATCGCATTGAGTAGCGCAGCTTCGGCATGCACCACGCGCATCCCGCGTCCGCCACCGCCACCGGAGGCTTTGATGATGATCGGATAACCGATCTCGCGGGCGATTTTCATATTGCGGTCGTTGTTATCATCAAGTGGGCCATCGGAACCGGGGACGGTTGGTACTCCAGCGGCTTTCATCGATTTGATGGCGGCAACCTTGTCGCCCATTATGCGGATGGTTTCCGGTTTGGGGCCGATAAACACAAAGCCACTTTCCATTACTCGTTCAGCGAAGTCGGCGTTCTCGGAGAGAAAGCCGTAGCCGGGATGAATACCGACCGTGTCGGTGACTTCGGCGGCACTGATCACGGCTGGAATGTTTAGATAACTGTCGAGGGATGAGGCCGGGCCAATGCAAACGGACTCATCCGCTAGACGCACGTGTTTGAGATCGCGATCAGCATCAGAGTGGACGGCGACGGTTTTAATACCCAGTTCGCGGCAGGCGCGGAGTATGCGCAGGGCAATTTCTCCGCGATTGGCAATAAGAATTTTATCAAGCATGAGAGAGGATCTTGTTATGTTTCATTAATACAGGTGCGAGTTAACCGACACCATGATGGACGCTCCGAATACAGGGAGCGAGGCCGTGCTTTTTAATCGATAACGAATAGTGGCTGGTCGTATTCTACCGGCTGGCCGTTTTCAACCAGAATGGCTTTAACCGTACCGGCCTTGTCCGCTTCGATCTGGTTAAGCAGCTTCATCGCCTCGATGATGCACAGGGTGTCGCCAACTTTAACGGACTGGCCGACTTCAACAAAGGTTGACGCGCCCGGTGAAGGGGCGCGATAAAAAGCACCGACCATCGGCGATTTAACGATGTGACCTTCGATGGCATCGTTGCTTGTTTCTTCTACCGGTGCAGCGGCAGGTGCGGCGACTGGCGCTGCGATTGGTGCTGGGGCGACCGGTGCGGCAACTGGTGCATGTTGAGAATAACGACTGATGCGTACCGACTCTTCGCCTTCCTGAATTTCAATCTCGGCGATGCCGGATTCTTCCAGTAGCTCAATCAGTTTTTTAACTTTTCGAATATCCATTAAACGACCCTGTGTACGTTAATTAATCTCTTATGGTTTAATTCTCCGCTGCTTTTGGCCGCGAAGAACTCTCGTAGGTGCGGGTTTAGCCGCACATGTTCGCCTGAAGGCGAACCTACTACTAATAGCCCGCCCGTCTGGGCGGGCTATTTAATTTTGTGTTTACCGCAGGCGCTGGATAGCGGCCTGAAGTGCAAGTGTGTAGCCATACGCACCCAGTCCGCTGATAACCCCTTCTGCCAGATCCGAAAAATAGGAATGTTGGCGGAAAGCTTCGCGGGCATGGACGTTGGATAAATGTATTTCTATAAACGGTATGCCGACTGCCGCCAGTGCATCGCGCAGGGCAACGCTGGTGTGTGTGAATGCAGCCGGATTGATAATAATAAAAGCAACCTGATCGCGTGCCGCCTGATGCACGGCCT
Organism: uncultured Thiohalophilus sp.; assembly: GCA_964539595.1. GTDB lineage: Bacteria > Pseudomonadota > Gammaproteobacteria > UBA6429 > Thiohalophilaceae > JAADGZ01. The sequence continues at coordinate 9,659 of CAZIJT010000061.1, forward strand.
CGACCAGTTCGTGTTCGGCATTGCTTTGCAGGCAGCGCAACTGGTGATCGGCGGTGGCCGCCTGGGTTTTTAGATCGGCATTAATCTGATCCAGCGATGTCGCGCCATAGTGCTCAGGCTCACGGCTGCCAAGCAGGTTGAGGTTGGGGCCATGAAGCAATAGTAGGTTTGCCACGTTGAGAGTCCTGCCTTTCAAGGGGTCAGAACACTTGAAAGGCCATTTTTCTTTAGTAAATATTATTGCGCTCTATTTCAAGTGATCTGACCCCTTGAAAGGCGTACTTCGCAGCATTTCGCTGCAAAGTCACAGAAAACAGGGCAATTGTGAACCATGAACAGGGGTTTGTCCAGAACCCTGTGATTTCGCGTTCATTCAGCGAAGATAGTCGCATTTTGTCAGGAACTTGGCGAGGAAGAGGGTCACATTCCAACAAAAATGAAGTCCGGTACCGCGTGGGCATAAATAACGTGCCCAGCCTACAGGACCCGCACCCGTTCGATTGAAATCGAACCTAGATCAGAGCAGGGGTTTAATCAGTGCTTCGGCCTGTTGGTAGCTTAACTCCGTTCGTCGGCTAGTGATCATCCGGCCATCTCGGTCGATGAAAACAGTGAAAGGCAGTGCGCCAAGCCGGTTACCATAGGCGGTGGAAATGTTGATACCGGCTTCTTCTCCCAGTAGAACGGGATAAGTGACGCCCATCGGATCGACGAAGTCTTTAACGCTTTGTGGATCATCAATGGCAATGCCAAGAATGACGAAGCCACGATCCTTATAGTCTTCATACAGGCGAATGAAGGCCGGCATTTCCCGGCGGCAGGGTGGACACCAGGTCGCCCAGAAATTGACCATGATGACCTGGCCGTTCCAGTTATCAATAGCGCGTTGATTACCGTCCAGATCGGGTAGTTGAAAGTCGGGTCGATGGGATTGCTGTTGCGATAGCTGACTATTTTTCGTGGTGTCTATCTGTGACGAACGCTTGAGTAGATGGTTGGTGTAGTAGCCGCTGGCAATGCCGCCGGCCACCAGCAGAACCACGACTGAAATCTGGGTCGAGTGTTTCATTTTAGCGCTCGGCAGCCGCTGAGAATTTTTTGACGTGGGCGAGGAAGTTGGCCGCGCTCATGCTGCCGACAATGCGTTGTGAACGCTGCTCCTCACTGTCCAGACCAAAAAACAGAATAGCGGGGGGCAGGATGACGCGGGCACGTTTCATCAGTGCCTTATCATCGTCATCCATGTCAGTCACGTCGGCCTGTAGTAGCACGAAATTTTTCAGCGCGGCCTGCACTGCCGGATCAGGAAAAACATACTCTTCGTATTCTTTGCAATAGGTACACCAGTCAGCATAAAAGTCGAACATCACCGGCTTGCCCTGTGTCTGGGCGGTGGCCAGTGCCTGTTCCAGATCGGCGACGGTTTTAACCCGCATGAATTGCAGCGGTGCCGCGTGTGTGCTGGCCGTGGGTGAACTGGATGCCGAGGTGCTTCCCGCTAGCAGGCTTGAACCGTGCAGCGGATGGCTGACATCTTTGCCACCGGTGAGTCCGCCGAGCATGACGATAGCGCCATACAGTAATAGTGCTACGCCAATGCCTTTCCACAGTGTTTGCCAGCCGCTGGCCTCTGCGCGCAGGGGTTCCAGTGCGCGCATATAAATGGCCGAGACAATAAACAGAATAGCCCAGAGCAGCATGGTCAACATGGGTGAGAACAGACCCGGCATGCGTTCGAGCATGAGAATGGCGATGGCTAATAATACTACCCCAGCCACGGCTTTGACCGTGTTCATCCAGTTACCGGCCTTGGGCAGCAGTTTACCGCCGCTGGCACCGACCACTAATAGGGGCAAGCCCATGCCGAAGCCCAGACTGAACAGGGCGATGAAACCGTTAAATAGATCGGCGCTGGCTGCCGCATAAGACAGGGCGGCGATTAAAATAGGGCCGCCACAGGGGCCGATGATCAGGGCGGATAGAACGCCCATGAAGGCCACGCCTGCAAGGTTACCGCCCTGTTGCTGGTTGCTGGCCAGATTCAGTTTGCTCTGGATAAAGCTGGGGATCTGAATGTTATAAAAGCCGAACATGGCGAAGGACAGGGCGACGAATAACAGGGAAAAAGGAACCAGTACCCAGGGACTCTGAAAATGTGCCTGAATACCCGCACCCTCGCCAACGACGGCGGTAATGGCACCGATGACACCGAAGGTCAGCGCCATCGCCAGCACGTAGATCAGTGACAGGCTGAAACCTTTGGCGGTGGAGATTTTCTCGCCCTGTCCAACAATAATGCTGGAAAGAATCGGAATCATCGGGTACATGCAGGCGGTAAAAGCCAGCATCAGACCAAAGCCCAGCGCGGTTAAAATAACCGTGAACAGGCTGCCTTGACGCAGGTCGCGGGTGAACTTGTCAACATCGCTGATGGCCTCGTCGCTAGCCGTTAGTGGTGCCGAGCCCGTCTCTGTGGAGGGGCTGGCAAGCTGGCTAGTGATTGGCAGGGCGAAGGCAATATCTTTTTTGATCGGTGGATAACAGATGCCGAGTATTTCGGCGCAGCCCTGATATTCAGCGTGCAGAACAATGTCACTGGCGGTGTTAGTTTCACGTAACAGGGGAATACGGACTTCGACCTGGCCATGAAATACCTGGATCTGGCCGAAGAATTCATCCTGTTTGGTTTCGCCTTCCGGCAGTTGCAGCTGAGCAAGCTGAATGCGGTCAGCCTGTTTGAGGCTGAACTTAATTTTGTCGCGGTATAAATAGTGATCCGGGGCGATATTCCAGCGGGCAATGAGCGTATTGGCATCGGCCATTTCGGTGGAAAATTCAAATGCCACATCAGGTTCAAGTATGCCGTCATCAGCCCCCCCGCCAAGTCCTGAACCCGCACCAAAACCGCCCAGCGATTGCAGTGCCGGTGCCAGGCTGGGAGCTTTGCTTGCGGCTGCCTTCGGTAGTGCTAATGTGATTTTCTGCACATGGGGGGGATAACAGACGCCGATATCGGCGCAGCCCTGAGAACGCGCTACGAGAACGAATTCAGTAATCCCGTCTTGCTCACGAATAATCGGGATTTGTGCCATGACTTTCTGGCGGTGGACTTCCAGTTTGCCGAAGAATTCGTCCTGTTTAATTTTGCCTTTTGGTAGCTTTGGCGTACCCAGACGAATGCCGGGCGTGTCAGAGCTAAAACGGATTTTATTACCATACAGATAATAGCCCTCGGCTACCTGCCAACCGGCTTCAATCGTTTGGGCATCCAGTACACGGGCGCTAAAGGCGTAGGCTTCATCCGGGGGTAGCAGGGTTTCTTCGGCATGGGTAAATGGGCTGATGAGGCTAATAACGGTGAGCCAAAGTATCCAGAGGTGTTTTTTCATTCTTCAGGTTCCAGTGAGCGGTCTATCCAACGCAGGTAGTCGGCGAGGCCGGTTTCAATAGAGACTGCGACAATTTCAGGAAGTTCATACGGGTGCAACTCGGTAATTGTTGCTTGCAGGGCTTGAAATTGTGCTTTGCGAGTCTTAATGAGTAACAAGACCTCAGAATCACGTTCAATATTCCCTTGCCAACGATAAATAGATCGTATTTTGGGTATGATGTTGACGCAGGCAGCCTGTTGTTGGCTGACCAGCGTTTCTGCAATGTGTTCAGCCACGGCCTCGTCAGGGCAGCTGCTGTACACCATTAAATAAGGTGAATCAGACATGGCGGGAAGATAACAGGATACAAGCTTGTCTGGCAAAGTTATAATTCCTGCTTTCCCGCTGTTTGCAAACATACGCATGCCTATATTCCGAATTTTATTTTTGTTGTTTCTGAGTGTTCCTGTGCTTGAAATCTATCTGCTTATTCAGGTGGGCGAGAGCATTGGCGCATTGCCGACCATCTTTATGGTGGTGTTTACTGCCGTGCTTGGCGTCGCCCTGCTGCGCTGGCAGGGGCTGGTGACCTTAACCCGGGTGCAGACCGCGATGGCACGGGGCGAACTGCCCGCCGTGGCCATGCTTGAAGGCATGTTTTTACTGGTGGCCGGTGCGCTACTGCTGACCCCCGGATTTTTTACTGATGCGATTGGTTTTGCCTTATTGATACCGCCACTGCGCCAGTTTCTGGCGCAAAGCCTGATTATGCGTGGCGTGTTGCAGGCGGGAAAAGGCTTTGGTAGCCGCCCCTTTACCGCAGGCAATACTTACGAAGGCCAGTCGAGTGAGCGCCGTGATCCAAAGATTATCGAAGGGGAATATGAGCGCCGTGATGATTAAGCCATTTTAAAATATTGCTTCGTAGGTTGGGCTTCGCGTTGTTCTGCCCAACCTACCTTTCTGCTTTCTTCGCTTCTGCATAGAGTTCCCGCTCCTTAATCTCTTTGGGTGTAATTCCCCGCAGCTTGCTGCGAAGTTCTATT
>CAZIJT010000062.1:0-14022 GCA_964539595.1 uncultured Thiohalophilus sp.
CGCTGATCAGGGCCAGGCAGTCACGGATGCTGATAATAGTATTTTCGCTCAGTGGGTGCTTGAGGCCCGGTTTGGTATAGGTGTCGCGCGCCACATCAGTCAGTACCTTGCGCATAACAACCAGGATCTGGGCTTCTTTGGATAAAGTGTCATTACTCATGTTATTTTCCGCCAGTGATATTACAGTCTGATCTTAACAGATTTACTCTGCCGGGGCAGATGTGGGTTTATGATTATATCTATATTCACAGGTAAAACACCGGGCTATTAGGCTGGAGCTTATTGCGGCGGGGAGTGAAGAGGGCAGTAATATTGTTATAATTGCAATCATTTAGTTCAGCTCAGCGGGGTGGGCGACCGAAGGAAGCGCCTGGGATGCACGATTTTTGTGCCCACGCGTAAGATGATAAGCCATTGCGTTGAATCTCTATGGGTTTAATCCACCATAGCTTGCTGTGATTAACATTGAACTGCCAGGACGCAAAGGACGCCAGGAATTATTTGGCTAAAACTTGGCGTCCTGGCGGTTCAGATTGTTTCTTTGACTAATACCCCGTAGCTTGCTGCGGGGTCGTTTATTAGTTACTTATAATTAACACCTGTTTTTCACTGAGTTACCTGGGATATGTCAGAAACTGAAAAAGCGCTATACCGACTGGTGCTGCATCCAGAGGATGCGAACTATGCACCTGAATCCAGCGACATGCTTCGGGAGGCATTGCATGATGTCGGTTTTATCGGTGAGGCCTGCAGTATTGCAGACGGTGAATATGCACAACAGGCATTTCTGGCGGGTGAACAATTTTTACAGCTGCTTACATTTATGGGCTGTTCGCCGAATATCAACCTGGCGCCGCAGTATGAAGGCGATCGGGATTTTTGTCATATCGTGCTGAGTCCGGTATCTGCACAACCACATTTTCGTAGTCATGAACGCGATGTTTTTGCCCGTTGCCCTGCGTGTGGTCGGCGTGACACTGGCTGGCAGGCGCAGATCGAACGTTGGCAGGCGGATGCATCGTTGAATAAATACATCTGTCCTCATTGTGACAAAAACCTGTCGTTGTATGATTTGCGCTGGCGACAGATGGCCGGTTTCGGCCGTTTCTTTATTGATGTGTTCAGTATTTTTCCCCAGGAAGGCATTCCCACCGGCAACCTGTTCTCGGCGTTGGAGATGGCCAGCACCCAGCCGTGGACCTATTTTTTTACAAATCGCTGAATCACCAGGTCGAATGAATTTTTGTCATTATTCGGCTTAGTACGTATTGACAGTTTGAAAATCTGGCGTAGACTTTCGCCCATGTTTAACGTTATGAATAAAGCCGTCCTGATTTTTCGCCCGCGCCTGCATAAGGCATGGGCGTGTATGCCGTGGCTTGAGAAAACATGACGTAATTACTTAACATTTAATACATATTGTTTCAAAGCCACACTCCTTACAGGATTGTGGCTTTTTTGTTTCTAAACGGGAGAAAAGGGCATGTCAGTTCCTATGGCCTATATAGGGATCATACTTATCTGGTCAACCACACCGTTGGCGATCAAATGGAGTGCCGAAGGAGCTGGTTTTTTGTTTGGCGTATCTTCACGGATGTTGCTGGGGGCGTTGATCTGTATTAGCTTGATGACAATACTTGGCCGAAAATTGCCCAGGCATAGCCGCGCCCTGCATGCCTATATGGCGGGTGGTCTGGGCGTGTTTGGGGCCATGCTCTGTGTATACTGGGCGGCACAGTATATTTCTTCAGGATTAATCTCGGTGCTGTTCGGTTTAACGCCTATTGTCACGGGACTGATTGCGGCGGTATTTCTGGAAGAAAAAGCGTTTACCCCCAGTCGTATACTCGGCATTGTCTTTGGCCTTATCGGGCTGATCGTGATTTTTGCGCAGCGAATTAATCTGGGTGAACATCTGTTTCAGGGTGTGGTCGGCGTGCTGCTTGCTGTGGCCCTGCATTCCGCCAGCGGTGTCTGGGTGAAAAGCATCGGTGTCAAATTGTCCGCACTGGAAGTGACAACAGGTAGCCTGCTGTTTTCAGCGCCGCTGTATGTTTTGATCTGGCTGATCTTCGATGGGCAGTTACCGTCGGTCGTCAGCAGCCGCGCTATTGGTGCCATTCTTTATCTTGGCGTGTTTGGTTCGGTGCTAGGTTTCATGATGTATTTCTACGTGTTAAAACACATGGAAGCCAGCCGCACAGCACTGGTAACATTGATAACCCCGGTGCTGGCGCTGTTTTTAGGGCATCAGTTTAACCACGAAGTTCTGGATGCCGAAGTCTGGCTGGGTAGTGGCTGTATTCTTTTTGGCATGCTGCTCTACCAGTGGGGGCCGAAACTGGATGCCATTTGTTCTTCGTAGGTTGCTCATTTATATAGATAGCATGAGGTAGTGGGTAAAATTATCATCATGAGCAGGTTTGCCCGCTTACATCTCAGTCCAGCCGTATTTGATAGCCTGTTTTTCAAGGTGTCGATGGGTTATAAAAAGCGGGCATAAGATTTAGGAAGCAAGAATTAGACTGTTGTGAGGTAGGTCAAAATTTTTGGAACCCTGGTTTGATATGCTGCTTAATCTGTAAATCCAGATAGTGAGGTGTGAGCGGTACTTTTTTTCGGGTGATGCCGGAACTGGTTTTCTCACAAAATGGGAATATGCATAGAGTAAAATTATTCTGGTTTTTCTTTTGCCTGTCATTGATGGTGGGATGCGCTACGCAGGAAAAATTAGATGCGCCGAGCCGAGCTCCTTTCTGGCCTTCATTGCCGGATCTGCCACGTTTTGAATATGAATTTACCCTGCGTAATGATTTAAGCATTGCTGACAGGGGGAAATTTGACAGCTTCAAGGCCGCGTTAACGGGGGAGCTTGAACATGCCAGGATCGAACTTATAAAACCTCTGGATATTGCTGCGTATAAGGGACGCATTATCGTCAGTGATAGCGTAATGCGTCTTGTTTATCTGTTTGATGTGCCTATGCGCCTGACTGCTGTCTTCGGCCGTAAAGGTGAAGGTAAGCTACAGAAGCCATTAGGGGTTGCAATTGATGGGAACATAAATTTCTACGTTACCGATGCAGGGAGTCGCAGCATTGTTGTTTATGATTCGAGAGGCCACTATAAGAAGCGTATTGGCAAGCCAGGGGATCTCGTAAGACCAACCGATGTAGCGGTAAACCGGGATGGGAGTCGTATCTATGTTGTTGATGCAGGAGGGCTGGCTAGCAGGCAGCACCACATTGTTGTCTACAACTCCAAAGGAGAAAAACTGTTTATTATAGGTGAGCGGGGAACTTCACCGGGTAAATTTAATTTACCCACCCATGCCGCAGTTGCGCCGGATGGCACCCTTTATGTGCTGGATACCGGTAACTTTCGGGTTCAGGCATTTGATGCAGATGGTAAATATCTTCGCGGCTGGGGAGGCTTAGGTACAGCTTATGGTCACTTTTCCAGACCACGAGGGATTGCTGTTGATAATGATGGAAACGTTTATGTTACGGATGCAAGCTTTGGCAATTTACAGATATTTAATCCAAAGGGGCAGTTGCTGATGGCCCTCGGCCATGGTGGAGTTAAGGACCGCATGGGCGTTTATTCACTTATCGCCGGTGTTTCCGTTGATGAAACAGGCCGTGTCTATATTGTCGATCAGCATTTTCAGAAAGTAGAGGTTCTCAAGCATCTGACTAAAAAAGAAGCTGAAGCCATCATGCATGAATTTGGTGTTAAGCCTCTGCATTGATGCTGGTGATATTGCTGGCGTTTTATTTTCGTCGATCCTGAGTAGTAACTTCTAATCTCCACTTGCTTCATTTATTACTTATGCATGGTTTTTGTTCCGTGGACTCCCTGAGCACTTTTCAATGGGGGAATGTTGGATTATTTTATTCGGGGTGTAGACAATCTGTACATGTAGGTCCTACCCGTATCCGTCGGCCAGGACAGGCGTAGCTATAGAACCTTTTTCTATTCTGTTCGCAGACAGAATGATCAGGGTTCGTATTTAATCAACAGTCATTATTCAATAATGGTTCTTGATCTCAGAAAACGAGGGTTATTTATTATGACAGGTCAGGCAAAGTGTCGATTGATCATTGACCCGCAGGAACGATGGGATCAGGGGTCCGCCATTTCTACCTCTGACCAGAGCATTGCTGATAGGTGTGCCATGTGGGTTGTGGCAGGAAGCACATTCTACCTCATAACCCTGGCCGGAATTGTAAAAGCGTAGTTCATTACTGTCGGCGCGGCCATTGGTATTTGTATCGTAAAAGCTAAGATTGCCAGCAGTTCCTGTTGTTGGGTTAAAATCATAAATCGCGGTATCGGGTAGTGAAACGCCGACGGGGTGATCATCCTGCAGATCGGTGCCGATCAGAAATGCAGTAAAGTCAGGTGCAAAAGGGTTGGTTGATGTATGGCACAACAGGCAATCAGTAAGTTTAGCATGCCGAACGGGCGAGTTATCTGGCCAGCTGCTCAGAAAAGCGTCATTTTGTGCCGTTTCCTGCGTCCGATCATAGGATTTCAGGCCGGGACGGTTGGGCATGTTGATAACCGAGTCTATGGCTACCGTGCCATCGTGGCACGACAAACATACCAGTGAGTTCACGCCTGGAGCACTGGCGGCCTGACCCGAGGTTAAGGGCTTATTGTAAATAGTATAGCTTGTACCAGGGTTGGTGCGGTTCCAGAGGGGCGCGCCGATGGTGGAGTTAGCCCCATGTGGCGTGTGGCAGTATACACAAACTTCGCCATAATCATTACGGGAGCTGTCCATGTTAACCGAAGCGCCGCCTAAGTAACTCATGGTCATATTGTGGCGGGTGTTGACAATGCTGTCGGTATTGCTTGCTTTGCTGTTAGGATCCCAACCGTCGGCGAATACAATGTTTGCTCCGACAACAGCCAATATTGCAGTAATTATGTAAACTTTGTACTGCTTCGATAAACGAGTGTAATCCATTTCCTCAGACCCCGTGCAGACACAGTCTAAATTTATATAATATATTATTGTTTAATTCCATTTACATATGCACTATCTATACCATGGATATAAGTTATTGGTTTTACGCCGATTATCAATGATCATTTTCGAAACTGAGAAATTTACCAGTAATCATTCTCAATCTTGGGAGGATTTGTTTCCTCAGATGTTAAACTTGTAAATTTAGTTATAAACACAGATTCAATAAAAAAGTGAATTAACATGGGGATAGTTTCATTTTGGTATGTGTGGCGATGCAAATTTTCATTCAGACCGGGCTTGTCCCGGAATCCGTTTTTTTCCGGCATACCGCTTTACCAGTGGGGGCAAAACTGGATGTCATCTGCCATGGGTAACAGGCATGAGGTGGTGGGAGCAATAAATTGAAATATATTTATATTAGAAAAGGCAATCTCCTGTTCGCACTGGGGCTGCTGTTGTCCTGCAGCTCTGCTGACAGGCTGGATAGCATCCTGCAGAAAAAAATCCTGACGGTGGTGACTCGTAATGCGCCAACGACCTGGTACGAAGGGCGGGATGGCAATGCGGGGTTTGAATATGAACTGGTGAAAAACTTTGCCGCTTATCTTGATGTTGAACTGAAAATTGTTTCCAGGGACAGCGTCTCCGGCGTTCTGGCGATGATCCGGCAGGGTAAGGCGGACATTGCCGCTGCCGGTCTGACCCGCACTGCGGAACGCGAAAATGGCTTTTTATTTGGTCCAGCCTATCAGGAAGTCAGGCAGCAGGTAGTTTGCCGGCGAGGGGGCGCACGTCCAAAGACGGTTAAAGAGCTGGCTGATGTGGAATTGATGGTGCCGGCTAACAGCAGTTATGTGGAACGTTTGCAGTCGATCAAACTCAGATACCCGGAAATAGACTGGCGTGAAGATGAAAATTTGAATACGGAAAACCTGCTGGAGCAGGTATGGAAAAAAGAACTGGAATGCACCATTGCCGATTCCAATATTGTTGCCATCAACCGACGCTATTTTCCTGAATTGAGCGTGCGCTTCGATCTGGGGAAGCCTCAGTCATTGGCCTGGATACTGCCAGTCAACGCACCCCGCCTGCGGGAAAAAATTAAAGCCTGGTACCAGGTGATAGCCAACAATGGTGAGCTTTCTGAATTAAAGGAAAAGTACTACGGCTATATCGAAGTTTTCGATTATGTCGATACGCGCACCTTGACGCGACGCATCAAACGGGTGTTGCCGAAATTTCGGCCGATGTTCGAGCAGGCGGGGCAACGGTACGGAATTGACTGGACCTTGCTGGCCGCGCAATCCTACCAGGAGTCACACTGGAATCCGCGTGCAAAAAGTCCAACCGGGGTGCGTGGCATTATGATGCTGACCCTGACTACGGCAAAAGAAATGGGGATCAAAAGTCGCCTGAATGCAAAAGACAATATCATGGGTGGCGCCAGATACCTGTCGAAGATGCAGAAACGCCTGCCCAAAAGTATTACCGGACATGATCGGGAGTGGATGGCGCTGGCAGCCTACAATGTTGGTTTCGGACACATGCGCGATGCTTTTGTGCTAGCCAGGCGGCTGGAGAAAAATCCAGATCTCTGGACCGATGTAAGCTCGGTGTTGCCGCTGCTGGGACAGAAAAAACATTACAGAACCTTAAGGCATGGTTATGCTCGCGGCTGGGAACCAGTGCGTTATGTTAAACGCATCCGTGATTATCAGGATATTATTGTGCAAAATCTGGAACGGCTGGAGAGTGCAAAAACAGAGCAGAAAAAAGTGCTGCGTACGGTGATTGAATAAAACAGGGCGTAATAAATACGCCTGCTCAGAAAGAACCATATTTAAAAATCGGTGGAATAATTGACGTTGCTAAAATAATCAATTAATTATGAAAATGGCATGTTAAAAAATATTACTCTTGTGATGATATTCCTGATTATCTATGGGTCGTTATACCCATTTGATTTCCAATTTCATGCAATCAGTGATTCCGAACTCAGCGCATTTTTTGAAACCTGGCTGAGTGTTATGTACAAAGGCGATATTGTTGCAAATATACTGATCTTTGTGCCTCTGGGCTTTGTTGGCGCACATAGTTTTCCTGAGTCTGTGCCATGGATTAAAAAAATATCTATAATTTTCCTGCTCGCGATACTGCTTGGCTTCGGATTGCAGGTGCTACAGCTGTTTTTACCGAGCAGAGATGCAAACTTGCTTGACGGGGTGTTAAATGTCGCAGGCACAGGACTTGGCATGCTTGCCGCAAAGATACTGAATGTATCTGTCAATGGTAAAATTAAGTTATTTCCCATCTCTCTACCATTGCTGCTGGTCTTTTCCTGGTTTGCTTACAGGCTGTTGCCTTTTGTGCCTGCGCTGGACTGGAAAGAGATTAAAAACAGCGTTAAGCCGCTATTGCTACACCCCCATCTGGATCCCGTAAGCCTCTGGCACGACATGGTTGCCTGGGCCATTGTTTTATTTTTTGTTGGGAGAATATTCCGGTCACGACATCCGCAAAGAGACATGGCCTTACTGTTGCTGTGCAGTTTGCTTCTGGAAGTGTTGATTGTTAACAATAGCATTAGTTTATCAAATGTCCTGGGAGCGATTGCTGGATATGGCATCTGGCTGCTATTGAGACAGTCGGGGCAACAAATGGCATCACTGATTCTGGTTTCTTTTTTGGTGGTCTATTTTGTAATCTACTCCTTTGCGCCATTCGAATTGTCCGACGTTAATAACAGTTTTTCCTGGATTCCGTTTTCAGGATTTTTAGGCGACTCCATGTACTATAATACCCTGGCGTTTGTTGAAAAACTGTTTTTCTATGGAAGCATTACATGGCTTATGTTGAATATGGGGCTGCGCGCGCTCTATGTCGGCATGTTCCTGGCATCCTTCCTGTTGCTGCTTGAGATCGGTCAGGTGTTTGTTGGTTATCACAGCCCAGAGATAACCGATCCTTTGTTCGTTCTCATACTGGTTTATTTTTTTGCTCTTGTTAAACAGGAGTATGCGGCTGCGTTTTATGGTGACTTGAGTGGTGAAGTGGTTTACCCAGATATGGCGGAAACGCTATTTATAGAGTCGGATAATTATTCTGCTCAAATGCCTTCTGCCGGACTGGTAATAACGAAAAAACCATTTTATGTTGGCAGAACATCATCCAGGCAGGGCAAACATCTGCCTGAAAACAGGTCGTTTTTACTTACCGATATTGAACCCTACCAGTTATCAAGAAAACATTTTCAAATTGATTGCAAAAATGGACGCCCGGTAATCATAGATTGTAATAGCACCCTCGGGACGATAGTTAATGGGGTTACTATCGGTAAGAAGCACGCCAGAAAATGGGCCAGGTTAAATCCGGGAAAAAATATCATTATTGCAGGTGGGCCAGATAGCGGTGTTATATTCAGAATCATGCTGACCCGGGGGGAGCAAGACTCTAAAAGTGGGGCAGAAGGTTTAAAACTCGGCCAGGCATGAATTCCGTTGCTGATGAATGTCGCCCGTCAAGCGCTAATTTCATCCTGAAAAAGCTCCGAAAATTAATAAATGAATCTTATGAAAGATAATGCGTTCACGATTCTAAATTCTATATTTGGGTATGGCGAATTTCGCCATTCACAGCAGGACATTATCCAGCAGTTGGTGCAGGGTGATGATGCGGTAGTATTAATGCCTACTGGTGGAGGCAAATCGTTGTGTTACCAGATCCCCGCCATCTTACGACCCGGGGTTGGCATCATTATTTCACCGTTGATTGCACTCATGCAGGATCAGGTAAGCGCCTTACTGCAACTGGGAGTGAAGGCGGCCTTTTTGAATTCTACGCTTGATGCTTCTACTGCCCACAAAATTGAGCAGCAATTAGGCGAGGGGGAACTGGATTTACTCTATGTGGCGCCAGAGCGATTAATGACTAGCTCGTTCCTGATGCTGCTGGATCGTTCTCCTCTGGCCCTGTTTGCTATCGACGAGGCTCATTGTGTGTCCCAATGGGGCCATGATTTCCGCCCGGAATATATTCAACTGTCGATATTGCATCAGCGCTATCCTCAGGTTCCTCGTATTGCTTTGACGGCAACGGCCGATGAAACAACGCGGGCAGAAATAATTCAACGCCTGGGCCTGGATCGGGCGAAAATATATGTATCCAGTTTCGACAGACCCAACATCTGTTACCGAATATCTCAGAATCAGGGTAATGCCCGGGATGCCCTGTTACGTTTTATATTAAATGAGCATGAAGGCGATGCCGGCATCGTTTATTGCCTGTCGCGGAATAAGGTAGAACAAACGGCTGAATGGTTAAGCAGGAAAGGACTCACTGCACTGCCCTATCATGCGGGTATGCCGGCCCAGGAGCGCCAGCATAATCAGCATCGATTTTTAAATGAAGATAATATTATTATCGTTGCCACCATCGCCTTTGGAATGGGCATAGACAAACCCGACGTTAGATTCGTGGCGCACCTGAATTTACCTAAAAGTATCGAAGCTTATTATCAGGAGACCGGCCGCGCAGGCCGTGATGGTCTGCCGGCAACAGCCTGGATGATGTACGGTCTGCAGGACGTTATCATGTTAAAGCAGATGATGGAGTCATCTGATGCTGATGAAAGGCACAAGCGAGTTGAGCGTCATAAGCTTGATTCCATGCTCGGCTTTAGTGAACTGACCAGTTGCCGCCGACAGGCATTATTAAAATATTTTGGTGATCATCTGGATGAACCCTGTGGCAATTGTGATACCTGCTTAACGCCGGTGGAAACCTGGGATGCCACCGTGGTTGCGCAAAAAGCACTGTCCTGTGTGCATAGAACTGGGCAGCGATTTGGAGTTAACTATTTAACTGACGTTCTGCTGGGAAAAGCTAGTGATCGAATCAGGAATTTTTCCCACGATCAACTTGGTGTTTATGGAATTGGTACGGAATTAAATGCAAGACAATGGCGTGATATCTTCAGGCAACTTATTGCGCGAAATCTATTGACAGTTGATGTTCAGGGGCATGGCGGGCTACGGTTAACAGAGCAATGTCGCGCCGTGCTGCGAGGTGAACAGGCTTTAATGCTCAGGCAGGAGCTTAAAAGAGAGAAAACAACAGCTAGAAAAAGAAAACAAAGCCCCGGAATTAACGAGACAAACAAATATCTGTGGGAGGCATTACGAGCCTGTAGAAAAGAATTGTCTGAACAACTGGAGGTGCCCCCATTTGTTATTTTCCATGATGCAACGTTAATGGAAATGATGGAAAGACAACCTCAGAATAAAGAACAGTTTTCCAGGATATCAGGCGTAGGCGAGCATAAGTTGGAAGCTTACGCGGAAAAATTCCTGGAAGTGATACAGGCGCATGCAGAAAAGGAAAAGCTGTGTTTATCGACAAGTGATACGGTGGAAGAAACTCTGGAGTTATTTAAAAAGGGGATGAGTATAGATGATATCGCGGTGCATAGAGCCCTGAAAACATCGACGATATATACTCACTTATCTGAAAAAATAGAGCAGGGAGCCATAACTCTGAAAGAAGTTACAGGTATTGACGATCAGGAGATCAAGATAATTCAGGATGAATTCCTGAACCTGGATGAGAAGGATAGCGGCAAACTAAAACCCGTATATGACGCTCTGGATGGCATGTTTGATTATGGATTATTACGTTGTGTCAGGGCGTCATTAGAGTCTGTCTTACGAAGCTAATGGATGATTTGAAAATCATGACCAATTTTGAATTAGATCCCCGGCTTGCCAGAGACTGCCTGGTTTTAGGGGAACTGAATATCAGCTTGTTGTTATTAATGAATAATTCATTGTTGCCGTGGTTTATTCTGGCACCACAGACATCTGAAGTGGAAATAACCGATCTATCACGCACGGAGCAGGCTGATTTGCTGGAAGAAATTAATTTGTTGTCTGTTTTCGTAAAAGAAAATTTTGATGTTTCAAAACTCAATATTGCAGCTATCGGCAATATTGTCAGCCAGTTACATGTTCATGTCGTTGGCCGTGCTCCGTCAGATTACTGCTGGCCAAATGTTGTCTGGGGAAGCAGTGAACGGAAGCTGTATACCGCTGAACGGATTAGCGAAATCACTGTGGCATTGAATGAACAGCTTGGCGACAGGTTTACATGTTTACCCGAAGTTGCGTGCACCTGAGCTTAACTCAACGAGGTTTTCGCTGTTTCTGTTTTAGTACGCAATAGCATATTTTACGCTTGCCCTGGCCATTGCATGCGATAGCAGAATTAAAATCACATAACTCGGCAATCCGTTTGATTGGCAGTTTGATGATGTCGCCGGCTTTGCATTTTTGTGGGTTAGACTGTGGCCCAACTCCCATAATTACCGATTCGGTGCAGTTTCTGGATTCGGCGCTGAGCGGGGAAGAAAAAAGAAAACCGCTTAAAATAATCACTGACCATATTGCTTTCATGATGATTAATCCTTTCCTTGCACGGTAATGGATAGAGTCATGAATGACTCCTGGAATGTTTGACCAGGCCAGATCTTTTTCAGGAGTAATTTTCCTCAACGTAGTTTTTAACGATAGCCTGAAATTCTTCAGCGATATGATCGCCTTTCAGGGTCACAGTTTTGATGCCATCGACATAAATCGGGGCCACAGGTTTCTCACCAGTACCGGGCAGGCTAATGCCAATATTCGCATGCTTGCTTTCACCGGGGCCGTTCACGACGCAGCCCATTACGGCCACGCTCATGTTTTCTACGCCGGCAAAGCGTTCGCGCCACTGGGGCATCTGTTCGCGTAGATAGGTCTGTATATCCTGCGCCAGTTGCTGAAAGTAAGTGCTGGAGGTACGGCCGCAGCCGGGGCAGGAAATGACAGACGGAGTAAAAGCGCGTAGTTCTAATGATTGCAGGATCTCCTGCGCCACGACGACTTCCTGAGTCCGATCCCCGCCCGGTTCCGGAGTGAGGGAAATGCGAATGGTGTCGCCAATCCCCTGCTGTAACAGAATACTGAGGGCAGTGGTGGAGGCGACGATGCCTTTGACGCCCATGCCAGCTTCAGTCAGCCCCAGGTGCAGGGCATAGTTGCAACGATCCGCCAGTGTCTGATACACCCTGATCAGATCCTGTACGCCGCTCATTTTGCAGGAAAGAATGATTTTGTCATGCGCCAGACCAAAGCCTTCGGCCTGTTCGGCACTTTCAATGGCCGAGGTGACCATGGCTTCCAGCATGATCTCAGCAGGTTCTTTCGGCTCAGTCCGTCTGGCATTTTCATCCATCAGCCGTGCCATAAGCTGCTGATCCATGCTGCCCCAGTTAACGCCAATACGCACGGCTTTGCCGTATTCACAGGCGCGTTCGATCATGCTGGCAAACTGTTCGTCACGTTTTTTACCCTTGCCGACATTACCGGGATTGATGCGGTATTTGGCCAGCGCCTGGGCGCAGTCAGGATAATCCTGTAACAGCTTGTGGCCGTTGAAGTGAAAATCGCCAATCAGGGGAGTGGAGCAGTTCTGCAGATCAAGTTTTTCCCGTATCCGGGGAACGGCGGCGGCGGCCTCGGCGCTGTTGACGGTAATGCGCACCAGCTCCGAACCAGCGCGCGCCAGCTCCGCAACTTGCTGTACGGTTGCTTCAATATCGGCGGTATCGGTATTGGTCATGGACTGCACTACCACGGGCGCATCGCCGCCTACCGGGATTGAGTCGATAAAGACGGTTGTTGTTTTGTCTGACATGGCCGGGCGAGCTGATGATGACATAGGGCTAAGCGGGTCCAGTATGGCTGGGAAACAGGCGCAAATTATAGCACAGGCGTGTTTGTCATTTTTACTGAAAATCTCGGGTTTCAATGGCAAAAAAAGCCTATAATGACGGTCGTTAATTAGTTCACGTCAGTCACATAATAGAGATAAATCATGAGTTCAGAATCCAGTAGTAAACTGACCCAGGCGGAGCAGGCGGATCGCCACGAGTTATATCAGCAGTCTGTTCAGTGTCCGGAAGCCGAGGTCGAATTTTTTGAAAAAATCTTTAAGGAGCTGCGCGGCCGTGATGCGTTGAGCATTAAGGAGGATTTCTGTGGCACGGCCTATCTGGCGACCGAATGGTGCAAGGGCGATCCTGCGCGTACCGCTATTGGCGTAGATTATGACGAGGAGACCCTGGAGTGGGGACAAAAAAACAACCTTGAGGCTGCCGGGGCCGATGTGGCCGGGCGCATTACCCTGATAAAGGATGACGTGCGTAATGTCACCGAGCCAAAGGTGGATATCGTCTGTGCTTTTAATTTCAGTTACTGCCTGTTTGAGAAACGCGATGAATTGATCGACTATTTTCGCAAGACGCGCGCCAGCCTGAAACAGGATGGTCTGTTAATCCTGGATCTGTTCGGCGGCACCGAATGCGCCGACGTGCTGGAAGAAGAAACCGAAATCGAAGATGAAGGGGCTACCTATATCTGGGAGCATGTTTCCTTTAATCCCATTGACAACCACATGGCCTGCGCCATTCACTTTGATTTTGACGACGGCTCACGTCTGGAAAACGCCTTCACCTACGAATGGCGTTTGTGGGCGATCCCGGAAGTGCGGGAAATGCTGGAGGAAGCCGGTTATAAAAATGTGCGCATCTACTGGGAACGCTATGAAGATACCGATGATGACGAAGATGAAATGGAAGGCACCGGCGAGTATTACGAAACCACCGAGGTCGAGAACCAGGAATCATGGATGATTTATATCGTGGCTGAGCCGCAATAGATGATATTTATTTTCAAGAATTAAGTTTTTTCAACGCAAAGACGCAAAGTTCGCAAGGGTCGCAAAGATATAAAATGAATGCCAAATAACAATACCTTGCGTCCTTTGCGTCTCCGCGTCTTTGCGTTGAAAAAATCACAGGCTATTTCTCTGACCGTGGCTCAGCATGATAAGGTTCTTCCCGGATCCGGTCATGTAGGTGCATGCGATATTCTACAAAATCTTCTTTGTTATCAAAATGCATAAAAGGATTGCCTTCAAGCTGTTCACCCATGCTTGAGGTGGCTCTGTCGG
>CAZIJT010000063.1:0-14008 GCA_964539595.1 uncultured Thiohalophilus sp.
TATAACGAAATACCCAGTGACAAGCAGATAAAAATAATTGCGACGGTAGGTCAACAAGCCGAGATGGCCTGAACCGGGTTATCAGTCTGAAACGGACAGGAAACAGATAAATGAAAATTAAACGCTTTCACGCCAAAGACATGCGCAGCACTATCCGCAAGGTGCGTGAGCAATTGGGGGCTGATGCGGTAATCCTTTCTAATCGTCGCGCGGCTGATGGTGTAGAAATTATTGCTGCAATTGATTATGACGAAAGCTTGCTGGACACACAGCTACCGACTGAAAAAATGGTCGAGCATGCGGTCACAGCGGCAACAGCAACAAGCTCTCCTGCAACAGAATCAGTATTGACTCCCAGCCACACTGCCAAAACACAAAATACCCGCGGCGATGATTTGCCTGACGTCTATTCCGAAGCGGCATTAAATAGCCGCCTCAAGCGTCAACCTGAACATCGTAGCGAGACCGTAGTTGCCGATTCGGATTTTACTATTCCTGAACTTGATGATGAAATTAAACTGCAAGGTTCAGCGTCCAGTGAAGATAGCTTCACTCGAGAAGCTCCTTTTATAAGTGAAACACTTGCGGCCAGAGAGACTCAAGCCGCTGCCACCACTAACGCCCATATCTGGTCAGAAGATCCCAGTATCCTGGCGATGCAGGATGAACTGAAATCGCTGCGCGGTCTGCTGGTTAATCAGCTTTCCGGTTTGGCCTGGGGACAGGAAACCCGTTACCACCCACTGCGTGCGCGTTTATTACAGCGTCTGTTGGCACTGGGGTTGAGTCCGGTATTGGCACGTGAAGTTGCCGCGCAGTGTGATGAAAATGAATCGATTGAAAAGAACTGGCGTTGTGCGCTGGCGCGAATTTCCAAACGTCTGCCCGTTAACGAACTGGACATCCTCGAACAGGGTGGGATTGTTGCGCTAGTGGGCGCGACAGGGGTCGGCAAAACCACCACTATTGCCAAATTAGCCGCGCGTTATACGTTGCAGCATGGCCCGCAAAAAGTATTATTGATCACCACGGATACTAATCGCGTCGCCGCACATGAACAGTTACGCAGTTATGCTCGGATCCTCGGCGTGCCCATGCGCGTAGCGGGTGATGCTGATGCCTTGCACAGCCTGATTCATAGTTTTGCGGACAAGGGTTTGATTCTTATTGACACTGCCGGCATGAGCCAGCGCGATATGAAACTGTCTAAACAACTGGCGATGATCACCGAAGGTGCGAAGGGCGGCGGGCGTGAAGTTAACATTTATTTAACATTGGCCGCTAATAGTCAGCGACGGGTATTGGAAGAGGTCACCCAGGCCTTTAGTAAAATACCTCTGGCCGGTGCAGTGCTAACCAAGCTGGATGAAACCAGCAGTCTCGGTGGTTCCCTGTCGGTGACCATTGAACAGGGTTTACCGGTTGCCTGGTTTAGTGATGGCCAGCAAGTGCCCGAAGATTTACACCGGGCGCGTCCACATTCACTAGTTAGCCGTAGCGTATCTATTATGCAGAAGCTGACATCACCTGATCGAGACGATGCTGTGTCGTTGACTGTTGGAGGTATGCTGGCTAATGCAAATGGTTGAATCTATAAGTACGACATCTGCTATGAATGTTCGTCGTATGCCTAAAAAACAAACGCCAGTACGGGTGATTGCCGTAACCAGTGGTAAGGGTGGCGTGGGCAAGACTAATGTATCTGTCAATTTAGCGATGGCGCTTAGCAATGCCGGTAAGCGTGTGACTATTATGGATGCTGATTTGGGGCTGGGTAATATCGATGTGTTACTGGGTCTGCATCCTGAATACAATTTAAATCATGTTATTGAAGGTGAGCAACAACTGGATGATGTGATTGTTGCCGGCCCCGGTAATATCAGTATTATTCCTGCCGCTTCCGGCGTGCAGAACATGGCCGAGCTGACGCCTACGCAACATGCCGGTTTGATTCGCGCTTTTAGTGAAATGACCCACAATCTTGATGTGCTGTTAGTGGACACCGCTGCCGGTATTGCCGACAGCGTGATTAGTTTTAGTCGTGCAGCGCAGGAAGTGGTGGTGGTGGTTAATGATGAGCCTGCTTCGATCACGGATGCTTATGCGTTGATTAAAGTACTCAACCGTGAGTATGGCCTGTTTCGCTTTCGCATTCTCTGTAACCGCGTGAAAAGCGCGCAACAGGGACGTGAACTATACTCCACTATTACTCGTGTAACGGATCGTTTTTTAGATGTGGCACTGGATTATATCGGCTTCATTCCTGATGATGATTTTGTGGTTAAAGCGATTCGCAAACAGCGTCCTGTTGTAGACGCTTATCCACGCAGCAAGGCTTCGATGGCCTTTAAAACGCTGGCGGAAAAATTAAACAAATGGCCAATACCGACTAACGCCGGTGGCCATCTCGAATTTTTTGTTGAACGTTTAGTTCAAGGCAACTTGACAGATGCGGAGGTTATGCCATGAACGGCATTGCAATGTATGCGGCTAGCCAGCCTAATTATCTTAATGACATGGTCGAACAACATGCGCCACTGGTTAAACGTATCGCCTGTCACCTGATCAATAAATTACCTGCCAGTGTGCAACTGGAAGATCTTATTCAAGCTGGAATGATTGGCCTGCTGGAGGCATCACGTAATTATGATGATCGTCAGGGGGCAAGTTTTGAAACCTACGCAGGAATTCGTATCCGTGGTTCCATGCTCGATGAAATTCGCAAGAATGACTGGGCACCTCGTTCCGTGCATCGCAAGGCACGCATGGTTGCACAGGCAGTGCGGGAAATTGAACATGCGCATGGCCGTGATGCTCGTGACACAGAGATTGCTGAAACCCTGGAGATGAGTCTGGAAGAATATTACAAAATTCTACAGGACAATAGTTACCACAAGGTTTTAAGTTTTGAAGACATGGGCATTGGTGATGAGTCTATGCTGGATAACGTGTCTGATGGTGGGCCGGGTATTCTTGATGGTCTGCAACATGAAGACGTGCAGAAGGTCGTGGCCGAGGCTATTGCGGGTTTGCCTGAACGCGAACGACTGGTGATGGCACTTTATTATGATGAAGAATTAAACTTGCGTGAAATTGGTGCAGTGATGGGAGTGAGTGAATCCCGGGTCAGTCAGATTCACAGCCAGGCGGTGATTCGTTTGCAAGCCAGAATGGCGTCACGCGCAGAAAATTATTAGTAGCGAAAATGTCTCCTTATGGTGTTATGCCATACATTCCCTGCGATCTTGTATGGACACCCCGCATATGCGGGGTTTTTTTTTGCCGAATTTTAGGGATGGAAATTGAGTTATTTTTAACCGATTGCAAACGTGGCTTGCAATTAGAAATATTTTAAACGCGTACTTAAGTTAAACCGAGATATGGCCGATAAGCTTTGTAGAATTAACCAGGTTTATCTGTAAAAACAGATGGTTTAGTCAATTCTGATTGCAAATGGAGAAAACGAGTGGATAAGAATATTAAAATTCTCATCGTAGATGATTTTTCTACCATGAGACGTATTATCAAAAACCTGTTGCGTGATCTGGGCTTTACCAACACAGAAGAAGCGGATGATGGCATCACCGCTTTGCCCATGTTACAGGGTGGAAAATTTGAGCTGTTGGTAACCGACTGGAATATGCCGGGTATGCAGGGTATTGATTTGCTTAAGCATGTACGTGCTGATGAAAGTTTGTCTTCTTTACCCGTGTTAATGGTCACCGCAGAGCAGAAAAAGGAGCAGATTATTGAGGCGGCTCAGGCTGGTGTTAACGGTTATATCGTCAAACCGTTTACTGCACAAACGTTGAAGGAAAAGCTGGATAAAATATTTGAGCGGCTGGAAGCCTAAAAAGGAGTGGCAGTAAAATGAGTGATGAGTCAATCTTAACTGAAGATAATCTCGCTAGAGCCCGTGATCTACAAGCCTGTATGGAAGCGGGTGATGAGAATGGTGCCAAAGACGTGATTGATGATCTTACTGATATTCGTAAAAATGAGTTATATCAGGAAGTGGGAAAATTAACGCGTGAACTACATGATGCGATCAGTGCCTTTGGTATGGATGATCGTATTGCCGATATTACTGAAAATGATATTCCCGATGCCCGGCAGCGACTTAATTATGTTATTACCAAAACTGCAGATGCGGCGGACAAAACGCTGACCGCAGTGGAAGCCTCTATTCCTATTTGTGAAGATATGGAAAGTCAGGCTGTGGACATACTGGAAAGCTGGAGACAGTTTACCAAACGAGAAATGGATGCCGAAGGCTTTCGTAAGTTGAGTAAAGAAATAGATGGATTTCTTCTTACTCAAACGGATGGCTTTGGCACTATCAAAGGACACCTGAACGATGTGCTGATGGCACAGGATTTTCAGGATTTGACCGGACAGATTATTAAACGGGTCATTAATCTGGTAGCTGAGGTAGAAGGTAATCTGGTTAACCTGATTAAGATAGCAGGTTTGCCTGAGCATGCTTCTGCTGTACATGAAAAGACCGATGTTGAACTGGAAGGGCCGATAGTGCCGGGCGTGGATAGCGGTGATACCGTGTCTGGTCAGGATGAAGTCGATGATCTTTTATCAAGTCTGGGATTTTAGAACCCAAGACTGGAGTGAGTTAGATGGATGATGAATTATTACAAGATTTTCTGGTTGAAGCCGGAGAAATACTTGAATCGCTGAATGAGCAGTTGGTTGATCTTGAGCAAAGTCCAGATGACATGGATTTGCTTAACACTGTTTTTCGGGGTTTCCATACTATCAAAGGGGGAGCGGGTTTTCTCGCGATTGATGCAATGGTGGCACTTTGCCATCGTTCTGAAGATATCTTTAACCTTTTACGTAACGGTGAACGCAGCATAACTGCGGAATTAATGGATACCATTTTGCCGGTGCTGGATGTGCTGGATGGACAGTTTGAAGCCTTACGTGGTGGTGAAGAGGTTACTGATGCTGATCCAGTCATGTTGGCTGCATTGGAGAAATTTACTAAACCAGAGTCAGAGGATGAAGCCAGTGCAGACACAGACGCTGCACCAGCAGCAGCTGCCGAAACATCGATAGATGCCAGTTCATCGCCTGCAACAGTCGGGGCTGGCGAAGACATTACGGATGATGAATTTGATCAACTTCTGGATGCGCTGGATGGCAACGATAAGTCAGCCGCCTCATCTACGCAAGCTGTGGCCTCGGAAGGCTCTGAGGATATTAGTGATGATGAATTTGATGCCTTACTAGATGAGCTGCATGGCAAGGGAAAATTTGATTCCAATAATCTTTCGGCAGGAGAAAGCGACGATGCTAAAGATAAAGCGGATAAACCCGTAGCCACTTCATCTTCATCGGATGAGATAATCACTGAAGATGAGTTTGACGCTCTGCTAGATGAATTGCATGGCAAGGGCAAGTTTCAGGTTGCAACGGGGGCAAGTGCTGCAAAGGTTCCTGTATCAGCTGATAAAAAACAAACAACGTCTAAAAAACCAGAAAAGAAAGCCGCTGCCAAGGAAAAACCCCCGGCAGAAACTTCGGTGCGTGTGGATACCAGTCGGCTTGATGACATTATGAATATGGTGGGTGAACTGGTTCTGGTACGTAACCGTATTACCCGTTTGGGTGAGCGTAGTGGTAATGAGGATATGCTTAAGGCTGTAGCTAATCTGGATCTAGTTACCGCGGACTTACAACTGTCAGTCATGAAAACGCGCATGCAACCGATCAAAAAAGTGTTTGGTCGTTTCCCGCGCGTAGTGCGTGACATTGCCCGTACCCTTAAAAAAGAAATTCGTCTGGAGATGGTGGGTGAAGATACCGATCTGGATAAAAATCTGGTTGAAGCACTGGCTGATCCCTTAGTTCATCTAGTGCGCAATTCGCTGGATCATGGCATCGAAATGCCAGATGAACGCGAAGCGGCAGGCAAGCCGCGTGAAGGCAAGGTGGTATTGGCGGCCTCGCAGGAAGGCGATCATATTTTGCTGTCGATTGAAGATGATGGCAAGGGTATGGATCCGGATAAATTGCGGGAGATCGCAGTTGATAAAGGACTGATGGATAAGGAAGCCAGTGAACGTCTAAGCGACAAAGAATGTTATGAACTTATTTTTGCCCCAGGATTTTCAACCAAGAAAGAAATATCAGATATCTCTGGACGCGGGGTTGGTATGGATGTGGTTAAGACAGGTATTTCTCGACTCAATGGTACCGTCGAGATTGACTCGGAATGGGGTGAGGGTACGCGGCTATCGATTAAAGTACCTTTAACGCTGGCGATCATGTCTACGCTTATGGTGCGACTGGAAGAACAGTTGTTTGCTTTACCGCTGGTTAACGTGAGTGAAATTTTCCACCTTGATCTTACTCAGACTAATATTGTTGATGGTCAGTTGGTGATCCTTGTGCGTGAACGATCACTGCCCTTATTTTATCTAAATCGCTGGTTGGTTAAAGGACAGAGTAATGCTGAATTACCTGAGAAAGGGCATGTGGTTGTGGTGCATATTGGTACGCAAAAAATAGGCTTTGTTGTCGATGAATTAATTGGTCAGGAAGAAGTGGTGATTAAACCATTAGGGGCATTACTACATGGGATTTCTGGTATGGCTGGTGCCACGATTACCGGAGATGGAGGGATTGCCCTGATTCTGGATGTGCCCGGATTGATTCGAATGTACAATTAAGATTGGGATTACTCATATACAAAGAGTATTAAACAGTTTAAATATTGAGGATAACATCGTATGACCACCCGAGTACTCGTGGTTGATGATTCAGGCTTTTTCCGCCGCCGTGTCAGTGAAATGCTGGAAGCCGATCCGATGATAGAAGTGGTCGGCATGGCAGAAAATGGCGAACAGGCCATACAAAAAGCAGCTGAATTAAAACCTGACGTGATTACTATGGACATCGAAATGCCGGTGCTCGATGGTATTAGCGCAACGCGTCAAATAATGGCGCGGACGCCCCTGCCGATTATTATGTTCTCTTCGCTGACCACGGACGGAGCAAAGGCGACACTAGATGCACTTGAAGCCGGTGCGGTGGATTTTCTGCCCAAGCGTTTTGAAGATATCGCCAAAGATCGAGATGAAGTTCGCAAGCTGCTTTGCCAGCGTGTACGCACATTGGCTAGCGGCCATGTTTCTGCTCCCCGCCGGACTACTACAACAGCTGCATCTACTCCCGTTGCATCACGTCGGCCAGCGCCTCCGGCTGCCAAGTTAGCAAGCAGTGGCACAGGATTAATTAAATTAGTTGCCATTGGTACTTCTACAGGCGGGCCGGTAGCCTTGCAGAAAGTGTTAACGCGAATACCGAAAAATTTTTCTACGCCTATTTTATTAATTCAGCACATGCCGGCTACCTTTACCCCCGCCTTTGCCAAACGTCTTGATCAAATGTGTGCGATTGAAGTTAGACAGGCCGAGGACAGAGATGTGTTAAGACCGGGTGTAGCTTTACTGGCACCGGGTGGCAGGCAGATGCGAATCGAAGGACGCCCGGGTAATGTGCAGGTGCGTCTTAGCGATGATCCTGGTTTGACCTATAAACCTTCGGTAGATGTGACGTTTTCATCGATTGCCAATGTTTATCCGAAAGAGACGTTAGCCGTGGTGATGACGGGCATGGGTGCTGATGGCCGCGAGGGTGCAAAACTATTACAACAACGCGGTTCAGAAATATGGGCACAGGATGAAGCTAGCAGTGTTATCTATGGTATGCCTGCGGCAATTGTTGATGCAGGATTAGCAACAAAAATTTTGAGTCTAGATGATATTGGCCCAGGAATTGTTAAACGCTTATGAAAATGGATCTGCTCAGCATCGTTGGCCTGATTGTTGGCATTAGCGCTATTTTGCTGGGGCAGTATCTGGAAGGTGGGCACATGGCGACCTTGGTCAATGGTCCTGCTGTGTTAATTGTTTTAGGGGGCACTATTGGTGCGGTAATGTTGCAATCACCGCAGGCGATATTTTTGCGTGCCATGCGCATGATGTTCTGGACAGTGTTAACGCCGCATCTTGATTATGAAGATACTATTGAGAAAATTATTCGTTGGAGCAATATCGCGCGCAAGGAAGGTCTACTGGGGCTGGAAGATGTAGAAGAACATGAAACCGATCCCTTTGCCCAGAAAGCCCTGCAATTATTAATCGATGGCGGTGAGCCAGAAATTATTCGTGGCATTCTTGAAGTGGACATTGACACTAAAGATAGTTTTGATAATAGCGCAGCGAAAGTATTTGAAAGCATGGGGGGCTATAGTCCTACCATTGGTATCATCGGTGCGGTGTTGGGGCTGATCCAGGTGATGGGTAATCTTTCCGATCCTGCGATGCTGGGTAGTGGTATTGCGGTGGCGTTTGTGGCGACGATTTATGGTGTCGGTGCGGCTAACCTGTTATTCCTGCCGGTGGCAAAAAAACTTAAAAGTATTGTTGATGGTCAGAGCCAGTACCGGGAAATGATTGTCGAAGGCATGACCGCGATTGCTGAAGGTGAGAACCCGCGTAACATCGAAACCAAGCTATTAGGTTATCTGCGCTAGGCTAAACCTGAAATCTGCAGTTGACCGCTTGAGGAATCTATTTAGTAATATGAAATCACTAACTATGTTCGCATCTCCACCATTCACCCAATGGGTGAGGGCGCTACAACATGTATAGCTGCCCTGAGCACTTGTCTTGCTATACAAAAAAAACGGCAAGGGAGCGGCCATTGCCTTATTTTTTTGTTACGCAAACCAAGTGCTCAGAACAACTCTACATGCTGTTCAACTGCGGATTCCAGGTTGAATAATGAGCAGGCGTAAGCGCAGGCAGGAAGAACACGAAAACACGGATCGTTGGCTGGTGTCCTATGCGGATTTCATTACCCTGCTATTTGCTTTTTTCGTAGTGATGTATTCCATGTCTTCTATCAACGAAGGCAAGTACCGGGTGCTTTCTGATACGATGGAAGAAGCCTTCAAAACACCGCCCAAGTCTCCGGATCCTATTCAGATCGGTGAAGAACGCAAGACATTGAAAACAGTTGAAACCACGGTTAAGGAAATTAGCCTGGTTGGTATCAAACCTGCAATCACACCACAGAATCGGAAGCTGGAACGCATAGAGAATGAATTGCAGCATAATCTTGCGCCGCTGGTTGATAAAAAACTGATAAAAATTACGCGAGACAAACTCTGGGTTAAGGTGGAGATGAATAATCGGATCCTGTTTGCCAGTGGCAACGCACGTCTGAGCGAGCGCGGTTATCCAATACTTGAAGAACTGGCCGAAGTGGTACGTGATTTGCCTAATCATATTGATGTGGAAGGGCATACGGACAACCTGCCGATCCGCACCTCAGTTTATCCGTCGAACTGGGAATTGTCGGCTGCTCGTGCAGCCAGTGTAGTGCATTTGTTTTCGCGTAACGGTGTTGATCCAAAGCGACTGTCCGCCATCGGTTATGGACAGTATCGGCCGGTTTCTGATAATTCAACGGCAAAGGGACGACGTAGTAATCGGCGTGTGGTGATGGTTATTCTGGCAGACAAGAATGCTCGGCGCATGCTGGAGATTGAGAAATAATTTTGAGGTGGTGAGTTTGAAAATCTGGGCCGTAGCCAACCAGAAGGGTGGCGTAGGCAAAACTACAACCGCGGTTAATCTTGCTGGACACCTTGTTAAGCAGGGGCTGCGCGTATTGCTGGTAGACATGGATCCACATGGTTCGATGACCGCCTATTTTGGACTGGATCCCGACTCTCAGGAAAAAAGTGTCTATCAACTATTTCAGGGTAGCGGTACAAACCCGGCTATTCCAGCGTATGAAATTTTGCATGATACCGGTATTGATGGCTTACAGTTTCTACCCTCGTCTACTGCCTTGGCGACACTGGATCGACAACTGGGTACGCAGGAAGGTAAGGGGCTGGTCATGGCCAAGGCACTCTCACAACTGCAACAGGAATTTGATTATGCGTTAATGGACTGTCCGCCTTTACTGGGGATTTTGATGGTCAATGCACTGGCAGCCTGTGAACATTTATTATTGCCAGTACAGACTGAATTTCTGGCAATCAAAGGGCTGGAACGGATGATGCGTACCTTGAAAATGATTCGTCGTGCGCGGGGCAATACCTTTGAATATACAATTGTACCTACCATGTTTGATCGCCGCACCCGTGCCGCCTTCGATAGTCTCAAAACACTGCGTGAAACATATGGAACTGATCTGTGGGAATCGGTGATTCCCGTCGATACCAAATTTCGTGAAGCCAGCAAGCAAGGTCTTCCCCTGTCCATCATGCTACCTTCGTCACGAGGTTCAAAAGCCTATGCGGCGTTGTTAAGCAGTTTGCTTGCAGGTCATGACAAACATCATGTGCAACAAATGAGCTCATGATGGCTGAAAAAGAAAAACCGGTACTGGTCGATGAGAAACTGGCGCTAAACCTGTTTCTCGACTCACTCCTGAGTGAGCCTGCGATTGAAACCGAAACGCCAGTAAAAATTGAAGTCCCCGTGGTGGCTACCGAGGTGTCGCCGACGCCCTTGATTGAAGAAGCCGTGGTAGAAAAGCCAACCCCCGCGCGGGTTGAAGAAAATAGTGTTGATGCTTCAACCGGGCTTGATGAATTTCAGGTGATGCTGTTCAAGGTTGCAGGGCTAACATTAGCAGTGCCGCTTGATGGTCTCAATGGCGTAGTCGAATGGAAAAACGATCTGGCTGAGATGCCGGGTCATGCGGATTTTTATCTGGGCATCCTACAGCATCTTGGACAACGCATTCCGGTAGTGGAAACGGCAGGTCTGGTTTTTCCTCCTGATAAACTAGCATCACTCGCTGTGCCCGACATCGGTGACAGAATTACCCGCATCATACTCATCGATGAAGGTCGCTGGGGACTGGCGGTAGATTCAGTAGAAGAAGTGATCACCCTGCAACGCGATCAGGTGCGCTGGCGCAGTGAACGCACTCAGCGTAAGTGGTTGCTGGGCACCGTGGTTGAACACATGTGTGCGCTGATTGATCCTCAGGCCTTTGCTGAAAAACTGGTGAGCGGCGAAGAATAAATATCCCCTGTTCTGGTACATTTCCTGCATTTATTCATGTTAACTCAAGTTTTTCGCCGATGTGTCGAAATTACTATGGACAGATCGGATTGATTGTAGGTTTAATTAAAGAAATCAATTAGATACCAATATGCAGGATAGCTCGACCATAGATCTGGATGTCAGACATTTGACACCATGCTGACTATAGTAGTGCTATCGATTAAGAGGAGAAAGTTTCATGAATGAAGCAGCGGCAAATGAGCAGGATCCGATTATCCAGTGGGTAACGTTTCGACTGGATCATGAGAAGTACGGCATCAAGGTCATACAGGTTCAGGAAGTGCTGCGCATGACTGAGATTGCACCCGTTCCGGGGGCACCCGACTATGTGTTGGGAATTATTAATCTGCGCGGCAATGTAGTGACCGTGATTGATCTACGTCGCCGTTTTGGCTTGCTGGAAGCTGAAGCCGATGATGCAACACGTATTGTTATCATTGAAGCGGAAAACAATGTGGTCGGTGTACTGGTAGATAGCGTGGCTGAAGTAGCGGATATCCACGCCTCTGAGATTGATACCGCGCCTAATGTAGGTAATGATGAAAGCTCCAAATATATTCAGGGTGTGTCTACCCAGGATGAAGAGTTATTAATTCTGGTAGATGTGAATAAACTGCTCACTGACGAAGAATGGAATGACGTAGCGACATTGTAATTGTCGCAACGATTAGCCCATTCAAAATGATGAATCATGGCCGAGATTGGCAACATCAATCCACTGACTCCGAGCTGGCCGAGCAGACCCGCCAAGCCATCTGGTCAGGCGAGTAAGCGCAGGCCAAAACAGCAACAGGATAAGAATAAAAACAAACAGGACAAAGGAGATAATGAATCTCCAAAAATTGATGAATACGCATGAGGAAACAGGCATGAATACTATTCTTGCAATCATTAACGAAACGAATTTTTCCAGTTGGGTTTTAATGGCCAGTGCAGGTCTGCTGCTTTTTGCATTGCTAACCTTGCGCCAGCACTTACGTCAGAATAACACTAGCAATGCGCTGTTGAAACAAACTCAAAATGATCTTCGGGCTCTAATTAACGCATCAGTTGGGATGGGCGAACGCATGCAGAAAGTGGAACGTCATCAGCGGCGTTTGGGCGAACGTCAGGAACAACTAGATATTTCTGATGCCGCTAATCAGCCGTATGAGCAGGCAATACGCATGGTACAAAATGGATCGAAAACAGCCGAGCTGGAACAAATATGTGGCCTGAGCAAAAGCGAAGCCGAGTTAATTAACATCATGCATCGTTTTGATAAGGCTAGTTAAAATATAGACCCCTGCTATTCGTGCATTGCTAATAGCAATCATCTGCTTGTCTGATTCTTAACTTCAAATTCCCTCAAGATTAATATTATCCCGGTAGTGTGTAGTAGAAAATATTCGTGTAATATAGCTGGCATCAATGAATCACCCCGTTAAAAGTGGACGGGGTATCTGCGCATGTAGGTTCGGCTTCAGCCGTACCTACGACGAATACCTCGTTAGCTTGCTGTGGGGTGGTTTATTCCTTCCTTTTCGATATTACGTAATATATTTTATTTTTTAAATACACAACTGGAGCGTAACGATGAGTACAGAATTTCTTCCTATGCCAGATGAGAATGGTTATTTCGGTGAATATGGCGGACAGATTATTCCCCCCGAATTAAAAATAATCATGGATCAAATCAATGATGCCTATGAAGAAATTCGAACTACAGATAAGTTTAAAGATGAATTAAATGATCTGTTTGTTCACTATGTGGGCAGACCCAGCCCTATTTTCCATGCAAAGCGATTAAGTAATAAGTTGGGCGGTGCGCAAATTTATTTAAAACGTGAAGATTTAAATCACACCGGCGCACACAAAATAAATCATTGTTTAGGTGAAGCGCTGCTAGCCAAGCATATGGGAAAAACAAAAGTCTTAGCTGAAACCGGTGCGGGTCAACATGGGGTTGCCTTAGCGACGGCCTGTGCGTTGGTGGGAATTGAATGCGAGATTCATATGGGTGAGGTTGACATAGAAAAGGAACATCCAAATGTAACTAAAATGAAAATTCTTGGCTGTAAATTGGTGCCTGTCAGTCGTGGCACACGAACATTAAAAGATGCGGTGGATAGTGCATTTGAAGAATACCTCAAAGATCCGGTTAATTCATTTTATGCTATTGGCTCGGTAGTGGGGCCGCACCCATTTCCAAAAATGGTTAGAGACTTTCAAAGTGTTGTTGGCAAGGAAGCACGAAAACAGTTTATGGAAATGCAGGGAAAGCTGCCGGATATCGCAATGGCCTGCGTAGGTGGTGGCTCAAATGCGATGGGTTTATTTACTGCCTTTATTGAAGATGAATCTGTTGAATTGATTGGTGTAGAACCTGCTGGAAAAGGCTTGGATACGCCGGAACATGCGGCTACTTTAACCCTGGGTAGTAAAGGCGCGATTCATGGTTTTGAATGCTATACCTTACAGGACAAAGACGGTAACCCATTGCCTGTTTATTCTATTGCCTCAGGGCTGGATTATCCCGGTGTTGGGCCACAGCATTGTTATTTAAAAGATATTAAGCGGGTTCGCTATGAATCAATAGATGATAAAGATTGCCTGAATGCATTTATGGAATTGTCTCGAGTTGAGGGAATTATACCTGCATTAGAAAGTGCCCATGCAGTGGCGTATGCAATGAAAATTGCTAAAGACATGCCCGCAGATAAAAATATTTTAATTAACTTGTCAGGTCGAGGCGATAAGGATGCGGATTTTGTAGCGGACGCCCTGTCGTTGTGATTTTATAAGGTTTTTAATCTTCGCGCGGGCATCATTCCCCGCAGCTTGCTACGAAGTTCTATTCGTAGGTTCGGCTTCAGCCGTACCAGTACGGCTGAAGCCGAACCTACATACGCAGA
>CAZIJT010000064.1:0-13900 GCA_964539595.1 uncultured Thiohalophilus sp.
TAGTCAGTGTGAAATGCTGGCTTCAGTCAGTGTGAAATGCTGGCTTCAGTCAGTGCAATACGTTGGGTATCGAAAGGGTAAAGGTAGGAATGGTGGCATCAAACTCATGGCCATCATCACTGATCATTTTATAGCTGCCATGCATGCTGCCCAGTGGGGTAGCCAGTACGGTGCCGCTGGTATAACGGAAACCCTCACCGGGTTTCAGGTAGGGCTGTTCACCGACTACGCCTTCGCCTTCGACTTCCTGCACATTGCCGTTACCATCGGTAATGATCCAGTGACGGCGCAATAATCGGGCTGGGATCTCGCCTTTGTTACGAATAGTAATGGTATAGGAAAAAACGAAACGCTCTTTTTCAGGTTCGGATTGTTCAGTGATGTACCGGGTTTCAATATCTATTTCGGTCTTATAGTTTTGTTTTTCAGTCATAATAATAAAACAGAATACTTAGCGCGTAGTTTCAGCGCGGCTGTTACCTTTGTGACGCTTTACATGCTCGATAGCCTTGTCCACGGTATCGAAGACTTCTTTTTGAATCTGCTCACGTTCCTGAACGGGCATGTAAAAAACAGTATCAACGTTATGTCGCACATAGCGTGAAGGCAGCTGGTTCAGTGCCACGCAGGCAACATCACACAGGAAATCTTCATTTTCATTTAGCAGACTGCTGCTAGTTAGTTCACTAATGCGATCCAGTACCATTTGTTCGTAGTAATTGTGAACACTCTCGTAACTCATGTTTTTTTCCTCAGCAGTATCAGGGTGATATATCGGCCTGATCGGTATCGGGCATTAGGTTATTTATTGCCAGAATGGGCGCAGGCTTTGCTATTTGGCTGGCGGTGGTGTGTGGGCTTTTTGGTAAATGCGGATAATTCGCACCTGGTCACCGGGATAAATGAGATCTGGATTGTGAATTTTATTTAGTCGCGCCAGCTCAGGGTAACGATATGGATTGTGGATGTAGCGCTGGGCGATATGCCAGAGCGTGTCGCCCTTGATCACGGTATGCACGATCTGATCAATGTGTTGAATGCGTGCTGAGTTACTGAGGGGGGGGTGAGTGATGATCATAGGAGCCTGGACTGCAAGCTCGGTATCAGTTTCGGTCTGATCGGATGTGTTCTGAATGACCGTTGTGACCGGGCTGCTGGCATCAAGATCCGTATCACTACGAATCACTTCATCGTTAGCCGGTGCGCTGAGAATAATCGTGATTTCATTGCTGCCGGGCGCATTACTCTGCTGTTCGATGGCCGCATGATAGGAGCTTTCATTATTTTGTGCAGCAGGGGGCTGGCTAGTTTTGCTCGCAGGCAGATCATCAGGCGGCATAGCGGTGCTGCTGGGTATGTGGCTAGCCGGTGCTACGGGTGTAGCGGTTTCCGGTTGATGTTCACTCTGGGTGATTATGGGGGGGGCGTGTGTTGGCGAAATGTTCGCTACCGTTGTAGCTGATGTTTTTGTGCGGTCGGTATTCTGATCTGGCCATAGATAGATGACGGTGCTGATGAGTCCGATAGCAATAAAGAGGGCGATGAAAAGAAACAGAGCGGACGGGCTGTTATTGTCATCGAGACCGGTACTTGTACTTGCGGCGTTGCTGGTAGGATGCCTGTGTGCAACAGCGGGCGCGGTCGATGAAGCGGATGATTTTTTATCGGGGCTGGATTTGTGCTCGGTGGTTATTGCCGGTTTCAATTCGCCGCTGCTTGCCGTGAGCCTGTGTGGTTGTGGTTGTGGTTGTGGTTTCAGGCGAACAGGTTTACCTGAAGGCGAAGCTGTAACGGATACTTTGTGGGTTGTTGCTGCGGTTGCAGTTACTGACTTATTACTCTTAGCTGTGGGCAGGGCAGTGAGCTGATCTTTGCCAGGAGTGGTGTGAGCGTGTTTGTTGGCGGGAGTTTTATCTGGGTGACATTGGCTTGCGAGGGCGCTGTGTTTTTTAACGGCCTGTTGCGGAGACTGTGCAGCCTGCCTGTTTTGTGCTGGCATTATTGTCGGTGTGAAATCATCTGCTTTGTTGCTGTGGGCTGTGTCAGCAATCGAGGCCGTGGTGCTGTTGTGTTCAGCGATTTTTTTCTGCGGCTGGCTGCGGTCAGCGCTGGTTGAAGAACCTCTGTTAGAGTCGGGCGCGGCTGTGGGGCTTATCTCTGCTTGCTGTGAGGCTGAGGAAGCTGACGCTGATGCAGCGGCGGCAACCGTACTGCCTGCTTCGTGCTGCTGTAGGTGATTCTCCGAGTGGGTTTTTTCCTGTTGCTGTTGTTGTTTCTGTTCCTGCAATTGCTCAATCCAGGGTTTGAGAAAACCCTGGTTGCGAACCTGGTGTAGTTTTTCAAATTCGGTGTAGAGGTATATTTTCTCTTCGAGCAGCAGGCTTTTGCTGAACACGCCGCCACTCAGTGACAGCGATAGTTGCCCCCAGCCACTGGTCGGAGTTTTGATGACATCAATAACTTCATCGACCAGAAACCCGGTGTAGTGCTGATCCAGCTGGCAAACAATGATGCGTCCTGGCTGGTTGCGATTTTGCTGTTCGACACCGAATAGCTGGCGCAGATCGGTGAGCCTGACCAGTTTGCCGTCATGGCGAAAAATACCGGGGTGGGATTCTGAGCTGCCGGGTGGCCGGGTCAGTGATGGTGGCGGGATCAGGGCATCAATGGGCAGGGTGGGTGCGCTGCATAGTACCGGGCCGACCCGGTATATCAGCAGGGCATTGTTGTCCGCCAGTTGTGCCATAAATTGCGCTCCTTGGCGGAATTAACGGCATTGTCAGCCAAAAGTGAAGGTTAGAGTTCACATTTTTGCAGCACCTGGAGGTACGACTTCAGTCGTACCTCCGTGCGCTTGAAACCGCACCTACAACGTTGTCGGTGGCAGGGCATTACTGAGCCGGGCAAATTGAGCCAGACTCAGGCGTTCGGCGCGAATGCCCGGATCGATCTCCAGTGCAGTAATGGCCTCTGCCGTAAGCCAGCCCTTGAGGTTGTTGCGCAGGGTCTTGCGCCGTTGGGAAAAGGCCTGGGTGACCAGCTGACTGAATTGCTCGTGGTCGCGTACCTCGACCGGGGGCTGGCGATGAGGTCGCAGTCGAACGATAGCTGAATCGACTTTGGGTGCAGGGAAAAAAGCCCCGGAGCCGACCGTGAAAAGCATTTCGGCTTCGCAGTAATACGCCAGCATTACCGTCAGGCGGCCATAATTTTTGCTGCCGGGCTTGCCTACCATGCGTTGAACCACTTCTTTTTGCAGCATGAAATGCATATCTTCAATGCACTCGGACTGTTCCATGAGATGAAAAAGCAGCGGGGTAGAAATGTTATAGGGCAGATTGCCCACCACCCGCAGCCGAGAGGCATCAGTGCGCAAGCCACAAAAATCAAAGCGCAGAGCATCGGCCTGATGCACCTGTAGTTCACCCACCCCCGCCAGTTGCTGTTGCAATGGGGCGACCAGATCTCGATCCAGCTCGACCACATCGAGTTGGCCACAGCGTTCCAATAATGGCCGGGTGAGCGCGCCCTGACCGGGGCCAATTTCCACCAGCTGCTGGCCGGGACGGGGATGAATACTATCGACAATACGTCGGATGACGCCCGGATCATGGAGGAAGTTCTGGCCGAAGCGTTTGCGGGGTTGGTGGGACATGGTTTTAAAAATCCAACGCAAAGGCGCGAAGATGCAAAGGGCGCAAAGTTTTAAGGAGGTTTTTTTTAACGCAAAGACGTGACTGGAGCGAAGCGTAAGAAACACCGAATGAAGCTCGCAGAGCGAGATTCTCACGGTGCAAAGGGCGCAATGGAACAAAAAAGAATATCTTTGTGCTCATGGCGTCTTCGCGCCTTTGCGTTGGGTTTTTGTTTGTATCCCGCTCATTTGTGTTGCCGTGTCGATGGCAACGCGCAGGCTTCCCGTATTCGCCTGCCCGCTGCCCGCCAGTTCCAGCGCGGTGCCATGATCGACCGAAGTCCGAATAATAGGCAGGCCGAGTGTGATATTAACCGCCTGGCCAAAGCCTTTGTATTTCAGCACCGGCAAGCCCTGATCATGGTACATGGCAAGCACCGCATCGGCCTGTTCCAACTGAGGGGGGGTGAACGCGGTGTCGGCGGGCAGGGGGCCATGCAGATCAAAGCCTTGTTGGCGCAGGCGGCTGAGTACGGGCTGCATAATTTCGATTTCTTCTCGGCCAAGATGGCCGTCTTCACCGGCATGTGGATTTAACCCACAAACCAGAATTCGGGGCTGTGGCAGGTCAAAATGAGTCTGCAAACCCTGTCGCAAGATGCGAATGACATTTTCCAGCAACTCAGGGGTGATGGCCTGACTAATCTGGCTCAGTGGCAAGTGGGTGGTGGCCAGTGCAACGCGCAGGCCTGCGGTGGCCAGCATCATCACTACCTGAGGAGTATCGGTCAGCTCGGCCAGAAATTCTGTGTGCCCGGTAAAAGCGATACCGGCCTCATTGATCGTGGCCTTGTGTACGGGACCGGTGACTAAAGTGGAAAACTCGCCGGACTGACAGCCAGCCACCGCCTGGCGCAGGGTT
Organism: uncultured Thiohalophilus sp.; assembly: GCA_964539595.1. GTDB lineage: Bacteria > Pseudomonadota > Gammaproteobacteria > UBA6429 > Thiohalophilaceae > JAADGZ01. The sequence continues at coordinate 4,557 of CAZIJT010000064.1, forward strand.
TCTAATACATAGTTTGAATTTGCCGGATTGAGTTGTCCTGACTCACAGGGCTGAGCTAGATGAACGGGCAGTACGCTGAGGTGGCCGGGTTGATGGGCAATGGCTGGCTGTGGGTATTCGTGAATTGTTAACGGTAAGCCAAGCTGGGCGGCACGAGCGGTGAGTAATGCCGGATCGGCAATGACTAGCAGTGAGCAGGGCAGAGTTTGCTGAGCCAACTGGATGATGAGATCCGGACCGATGCCAGCGGGTTCACCGGGGGTGTATATGAGTGGTGCGACCGGCATTTTTTTTCAACGCAAAGGCGCAGAGGGGCAGAGGACGCAAAGATATAGACGAGATGAAGGTTGCACTTGACGGTATGTCGAGGAGGCGCTTTCTCTGAAAAAGCGCACGTTGCGTCGTTGTGTCGCTGCCCTGGGTTTTCTTCTATTCATTACTGGTTAAACCGATATTCCACATACGATTCACTGCGCATGCGTCGAACCCAGTTTTGTGCGGCTTCTTCTGACTTACGTTTACCGATAACCTGACGCGCCTGATTGCGAATGAATTGCTCGCTGTCATCATGTTTGCGCCGTGACATCACCTGAACGATATGCCAGCCGAACTGGGTGCGGAAGGGTTGGCTGATCTGGCCGGGCTCCAGCTTGTTCATGGCGTCTTCAAACTGCGGCACCATCGCGCCGGGGCTGCTCCAGCCAAGACTGCCGCCTTCAGCGGCTGAGGCGGTATCGGCGGAATGGCCTCGCGCCAGCTGGCCAAAATCTTCGCCGCTGATAATGCGGTTACGCAGGGATTGCAGATGGGTTTGTGCATCTTCGTTACTCACCACCTGGTTGGGTTTAATCAGAATATGCCGAGCCAGCGTCTGTTGCACTTCGTGGGAAAGTTCTGGATGGCGTTTGTCCAGCAGCTTGATAATATGAAAGCCGCTAGCGCTGCGCAGCGGCAGGCTGATATCGTCGACTTCCATAGTGCCAATAATATTACTGAAAAATGTGGGCATTTGCTCCGCTTTGCGCCAGCCAAGAGAGCCACCTTTAAGCGCCTGTGGGCCATCGGAGTTACCAATCGCAATACTGGAGAAATCTTCGCCCTTCTGTAGGCGCTCGCGCAGGCTGTTGGCGCGGCTACGTGCCTTTTGAATTTGATCCGGGGTGGCGGCTTCGGGGGTGGCGACAAGAATATGACCGAGCAGATATTCCTCTTCCCGATTGTTGATGTTGGCCTGATTGGCCAGATAATTATCCACTTCCTGCTCACTGACACTGACTTTACTATTGACCTGTCGCTTACGCAGTTCGTTAATGATTAATTCGTTTTTAATGCTGCTGCGAAAGTCAGCAAAGGCCATCCCGTCACGCGCCAGCAGCTGGCGAAATTGTTCCATGTTGAGTTTGTTTTCTTTGGCGATATTTTCAATCACCCGGTTGACGGTTTCATCATCTATGCGAATACCGGAGCGTTTGGCAATCTGTAACTGAACTTTTTCCATGATGATGCGTTCCAGCACCTGCTTACGCAGAACCGCATCGTCAGGGAGTTGAGTCCGTGCGCCAAGTTGTTGTTTGATCAGTTGCAGACGGTTGTCGAGTTCAACCTGAGTAATAACGTCATCGTTGACCACGGCAATGATGCTGTCGAGTTCAGTGATGCTGGATTCTTTTGCCAGCATTGTTGGCGAGACCCCCAGCAGACTGAGGAAGAGAAATAATAATGGCAGGGTTTTCATGCAGGTTAAGACTCGGCGTTCAGCAAAAAACAGACCGGCAAGGATAGCATTTATTGGCTCGGGTGTAATTCCCTGTGTTTGGGGGGCGGTGTTTACTGTGACAGATTTTATCCTGGTTACAGGTGCGCTTGAAAGCACACCTACATCTTACTGCCGAAGCTGGATAAGCCCTTTAGTTCCAGTTCGAAGTAGACGGATTTTTCATCCGGTTCGTCAATTTTTATAAAGCGTTGACGGCTGCTGAGTTTTAAGGCCCAGCAGCAGCTGTCATAGCGCAGGCTGTACTCGGATTCCTGCTGGCGGTGGTATTTAATGTCATAGAGTTTGCGTGCGCCGATGTACCAGTTAGAGGTGATGCGCCAGCGCAGCAGGCTTTCGTTGGTTTCCAGACTGTTCTTTTTGTAGCGGTAATTCATGCGCAGATCCAGCCGTGAGGTCGGTTGATATTCGAGGCGCAGATTGCCGTCACTGTAATCTTTAGTTTTCGTGTCCCACTGCACATTGCTGACAATATAAAAATTGCTGAAGGGACGGCTGTTAAGCTCGGCGATAATCGGTGAGCGGCGGCTGGTTTGCACCGAGCCACCGGGCAGGGTGACGCGTCGATCAGCGAAATAATAGAGCTGACCGATGCGCGCCATGAGCCGTTCCGTGCCGCTATCTTCGTCAAAAAAACGGGTAGTGAGCATGGCGGTCAGGCGGTTGGCATCTTCCACTCGATCCGCGCCGGTAAACTGGTTTTCGCGAAAGGGATCGTTGATATTGAAGCTGACCTGGCCGCTGTCGAATACCGCGATGTCATCCTGATCTCGATAGGGTGCGTAAACATAGAACAGTTGTGGTTCCAGCGTTTGCAGTAGGTTGTTGCTACCCATGCTCAGGCTGCGTTCAAAGAACATACCGCTGTCGAGGCTGAAAATAGGCAGATCACGGGAAGCATCCGGGGTTTGTGTTGAGCTGGTATTTTCCAGATCGTAGGCGGTGAATTGCCAGCTTAGTTTGGGGGTCAGGAACATGGCCTCGTTGCTCAAGGGTAGACTGAGATAGGGAGTCATATTCAGACGGGTGCCCTGCACACTGGTATCGTTGCGGGCAAAAGTCACCAGCTCAGCATTGACGCCGGGATGCCATTCGTTTTCATATTTAGGCCGACGTGTGCTGAAGCTTAGTTGAGGCAGACGCTCATACGGTGTGCTGCCGGAAAGTTTTTGATAAGCCAGCGCCTGCGCCTTGATGTTCCAGTTAAGCGCGTTATAGGAGAGCGCGGCTTTTTGTTGTAAATGAGTCGGGTTGGAGCTGTTGATGGTGGTGCCGAAGTCGAGGAAGTGATCTTCGTCATTGACCTTGTTGTAGTTGATCTCCGTTGCCCAGCCGCTGATCGCGGTACTCTGATGCTGCCATTTGACACGGCCACGATTGGCACCGAAGAGTTTGTCATCAGGCAGATAATCCAGTTCCAGTTGACCCTTGCTGCCTGGATTTAAATAGCGGAACTTGGTCATCAGCATGGTGCCACGGTAATCCATATACCACGGGGTAATGGTGGCATCCCGATCCGGGGCAATATTCCAGTAAAAGGGCTGTAATATCTGTGCGCCGTGGCGTTGGGAGTTGCCGATATTGGGTGGCAGCAGACCGGTGAGACGCGCATCGCCAATCGGGAAACGCATGTAGGGGAAATAGAAAAACGGTACGCCCTTGAAACGCACGACGGCGTGAGTGGCATAACCCTGACGGGATTCAGTATCGAGCTTGAGGCGGCTGGCGGTGAGCATCCAGTCAGGATCCTCGGTGTTACAGCTGGTATAGCTAGCCGTGTTCAATGCCATGCGTGCAGGATCAATAATCTCGATATTGTCGGCATCACCTTTTCTCTCATCTATCGTGAGATAACGCGCATTGTTCAGAATGCCGTTTTCTTTGTCCATGTTGTAGCGGGCATCACTGCCCCATAGCTGCATGCTGGGTGTAATCAGGTGTACATTACCTTGTGCTTCGACTTCATTTTTTTCGTGAAAATAACGCGCCTGATTGGTTTCAATCTGGTTATCGCCGCGATTGATTATCACGTTGCCAGTGAAGGTGGTGATATTGTCATTGCCCATTTGTGCTTCATCAGCCTGAACATGGGTTGATTCATCCACATAGAGCGGAATCTGTGGCCAGGATGCAGGGGGGCCACAAAGAAATTCCTTCACCGGCATGATGGCGGTCATGTTGGTATTAGTCTGCGCGTAAAGGTTGTGAGCGGGAATCAAGCTCAGGCTTATAAGCAGGCACGGCAGGAGTGGGTAGCGCAGGCAATGCATCAATGTGTAGAAAAAGATTTTTATTGTCATCACCGGCGTTAATTACGGGCTCATGTTATGCAAGATGATTTTAAAACAGAAAGTATTATTGCATAGCCTACTCGGTGCTTGCAGTATCTATCGCAGGTCTATATATAATGCGACATGAATAAAAAGAATGATCCACGCCTTGGTCTGATTCATGACTGGCTGGTGCACACGCTCGGCCATCAGGATTTCATCCTGACACCGGCTTCGGCTGATGCCAGTTTTCGCCGCTATTTTCGGATCAATGATCACGGCCAGCACTATATTGTGATGGATGCGCCCCCTGAGCAGGAGGACTGCCGCCCGTTTATTGCGATCTCCTCGCTATTTGCATCATTGGGGCTAAATGTGCCACAGCTGCGGGCGCAGGATCTTGAGCAGGGCATCCTCTTGCTGGATGATCTAGGTGAGCGCCTGTATCTATCCGAGCTTGATGAGAGCAGCGCCGATACGCTGTATGGCGATGCGGTGCAGGCGTTGATCACCTTGCAGTCAGCCGCAGCAGATACGCTACAGACAGCGGCGCTACCGCCGTATGATCGCGCCTTGTTGATGAGCGAAATGAACCTGTTCCGCGACTGGTATTTACAGCGTCATCTCGGCCTGTCATTGAGTGAGCAGGAACAGAGCAATCTTGATACGGCGTTTAGCTTTCTTGCCGATGCGGCACTCGCTCAACCACAGGTGATCGTGCACCGTGATTATCATTCACGGAATTTAATGATCTGCGATCCTGATTCTGGCTCTAACTCTGACTCTAATTCAGTTGCTAACCCGGGCATTCTGGATTTTCAGGATGCGGTAATTGGCGCGCTGAGCTACGATCTGGTTTCTTTGCTGCGTGACTGCTATATCGTCTGGCCAGCTGAACGGGTTCGTGGCTGGGTCGAAGCATATTTTACTCAGGCGCAGGCTGCGGGCATCCTGCCCACCAGCGTGAGTCTGGCGCAGTTCATGCGCTGGTTTGATCTGATGGGGATTCAACGTCACCTTAAGGCCAGCGGTATATTTGCACGACTGAATTATCGAGATCAAAAGCCCGCTTATCTTGACGATATTCCCCGCACCCTGGATTACATTCGTAGTGTCGGTGCAAATTATCCTGAATTAAACGATCTTCTAGCGCTACTGACTCGGCTACCTACACATACGGCCAGCTCGGGATGAGCGCGGTCGAGACTGCGCTGGCGGCCTTACCCGAACCACTGCGTGCGCGGCTCGCGGATAACTGGGCAGACTGGCAGCAGCACACCGAAGAGGCGTTAGCAGAAAGCATTGCCAGTAGTTTGCCGATGGTTTGGGCGGGCAGTGATTTTGTGATGAAAGCCTGCCTGCGTCAGCCGCACTGGTTACTGGATGGGCTGGTGGAACAAGCCGAGGTGGATCATCAGCCGCTGTACACGCTGCTGGCTGCGGTGGCCGATGAGGCTGAGCTACAGCAACAACTGCGGCGTTATCGCAATCAGCATATGTTGCGCATTATCTGGCGAGATCTGGCGGGTTGGGCAGATCTCAGCCAAACCCTGCATGATCTTTCTACCCTGGCCGAGGCCTGCATCGATGCCACGCTGGCGCGTCTATATGGCTGGCAGTGTGACGAGCTGGGTACGCCGCGAGATGCGCAGGGTGAGCCGCTGGGACTGGTGGTGCTGGGGATGGGCAAGCTGGGGGCGACGGAGCTGAATCTGTCCTCCGATATAGATTTAATTTTTGCCTATCGAGAAGAAGGTGACATTCAGCATAGTGGTAAATCGCTCAGCCATGCTCAGTTTTTTGCTCGTCTGGGACAGGCACTAATAAAAGCGCTGGACGCGCCGACCGCCGACGGCTTTGTGTTTCGGGTAGACATGCGCTTGCGACCTTTTGGCGAGAGTGGGCCGTTGGCTGTCAGTTTTTCAGCAATGGAAAACTACTACCTGATTCATGGCCGTGACTGGGAACGCTACGCCATGATCAAGGCACGGGTGGTGGCCGGGGATCGATTTGCTGGGGAACAGTTAATGAGCAGCTTGCGTCCCTTCGTTTATCGCCATTATCTGGATTTTGGTGCCTTTGAGGCTTTGCGTGAGATGAAGGCCATGGTTATGCGTGAAGTTCGACGCAAAGATATGGCTGATAATATCAAGTTGGGTGAGGGCGGCATTCGTGAGGTTGAGTTTATTGCCCAGCTCTTCCAGTTGGTTCGTGGGGGGCAGGATCGCGCCTTACAAACGCCCAGTTTATTTGCCGTCTTTGCCCATTTACGTGAGCAGAATTATTTGCCGCAGACCACAGTCGATGAATTATTGCAGGCCTATGAATTTTTGCGCCGCAGTGAGAATCGTTTGCAGGCCTGGGCAGACAGACAAACCCACATTCTGCCTACCGAGCCGGAGGCACAACTGCGACTGGCCTTTTCAATGGGGTATGTCGATTGGGATGAGTATCAGGTAGCACTGGAGCAGCAACGGCAGACGGTGCATCGTCACTTCGCCCAGGTCTTTGATGCGCCTCAGGCTGAGGAGCAGGAGGATACCCCACAGGCGGTGCTGGATCTGCTCTGGCAGACTGGGCTTGAGACTGAAAATGAAGAGCAGGCTCAGTCTGTATTGCGGGAGACCGGCTTTGATGATGTTAAGGACGTTTTGCGTCGTCTGCGTCAGTTGCGTTCGAGTCGTCGCTATCTTTCTCTGCCCAGCCAAAGTCGCAAGCGGTTTGACCGGCTTATGCCTTTATTATTGGGCGCGAGTGGACAAGTTGCTAATTCTGATGTGACGCTGGTTCGCACCCTGGAATTACTTGAGCAGATTGCCCGACGTAGCGTGTACATGGCGTTGCTGGTGGAATATCCGCTGGCGCTGTCGCAACTGGTGAAACTGTGTAGTGCTAGTCCCTGGATTGCCCGTTATCTCGCCCAGCAACCGCTGTTGCTGGATGAATTACTGGATCCGCGTAGCCTCTATGCGCCGCCGGACAAACCGGCATTGTGTGCGGAGCTGCGCCAGCGCAGGGTGAGTTGTGAGGCCGGAGATCTTGAGCTGGCGATGGATGCTCTACGTCATTTTCATCACAGCAATGTGTTGCGGGTGGCGGCAGCGGATCAAGTTGGGGCTTTGCCGCTGATGAGGGTAAGCGACCACTTAAGCTGGATTGCGGAGGTGGTATTAGAGGGGGCACTGGATCTGGTTTGGCAGGATCTGCTTGTGCGCCATGGCGCGCCGCCCGGCAAGGAGCAGGACAAGGGTTTTGCCATTATTGCCTATGGCAAGCTGGGTGGGCTGGAGCTGGGCTATGGCTCGGATCTGGATCTGGTATTTCTGCACGGTGGTGAGCGGGCTGATGAGATGACGGGGGGGGAGGCTCCGCTGGCGGTGCCGGTTTTTTATGCCCGTCTCGGCCAGCGCCTGATACATATTCTTACCGCTCACACCCCGGCTGGAGTGCTCTACGATATTGACCTGCGCCTGCGCCCGGATGGGGCTTCGGGCATGCTGGTCAGTTCGCTTAGCAGTTACGCCAGTTACCAGCAGGATAAGGCCTGGAACTGGGAACATCAGGCGTTAGTGCGTGCGCGCTTTGTTGCCGGAGATCCCGATATCGCCGAGCATTTCAATAAAATACGCCGGGACATTCTCTGCCAGACACGAGCAGAACAAAGCGTACGCAAGGAGATCCTGTCCATGCGTCAGCGTATGCGTAAGGAGTTACTGAAAAAATCAGCTGGCCAGTTTGATCTCAAGCAGGGAATGGGGGGCATAGTCGATATCGAGTTTATGGCGCAGTTTGCGGTGCTGGCCTGGGCGCAGAGACACCCGTCACTGACGGTATTTACGGATACGATTCGACTACTTGAGGGGCTGGCAGAGAATGCTCTGATGAGTGTCGAGCAGGTGGCGGTACTAACAGAAGCTTATCAGCACTATCGTGGACGCTTGCACCGACTGGCCTTGCAGGAACAGGGCAAGTTAGTGGCAGATTCAGAGTTTGTCGAGTGGCGTGAGGCGGTGAGCCGGATTTGGCGTGAATGGATGGACGAATAGAAAAGACTCCACGCAAAGGCGTGGGGTTTGCAGAGAACGTTACGTGTTTTTCTCAACGAATGTAAACAAATACCTTGCGTCCTCTGCGCCTCTGCGCCTTTGCGTTAAAAATGATTAAAGATTTAGAGCTTGTGCTTTCATGATGGAGAAAAAGCAAATACGACAAACGGCCTGATTTCTAATAGAATACGCGCCTTATTGAACGTTGAGTTTAGAATCAGAATTTTGGAGTGATGCAGTATGTCGATGGCAGACCGAGATGGTTTAATCTGGCTGGATGGGGAAATGGTGCCCTGGCGCGAGGCGAAGACCCACGTACTGACCCATACCCTGCATTACGGTATGGGTGTGTTCGAAGGTCTGCGTGCGTATAAAACTGAGCAAGGTACGGCGATTTTCCGCCTGCAAGCACATACTGATCGGCTGTTCCGCTCAGCGCATATTCTGGGCATGCCCATGCCCTTTGATAAAGACACCTTAAATGCCGCGCAAAAAGCGGTGGTACGGGAAAATAATCTGGATACTGCGTATATCCGCCCCATGTGTTTTTATGGTTCCGAAGGCATGGGGCTGCGTGCTGACAACCTTAAAGTGCATGTGACTATTGCCGCTTGGGAATGGGGTTCTTATCTGGGCGAGGAAGTGCTGGAGAAAGGCATTCGTATCAAGACCTCGTCCTTTACCCGCCATCACGTCAACATCACCATGTGTAAGGCCAAGGCCAATGGCAATTATATGAATTCGATGTTGGCGTTACAGGAAGCCCTGCGTGACGGTTACGATGAGGCGCTGCTGCTGGATGTCGATGGCTATGTGGCTGAAGGCAGCGCCGAGAATATTTTTATTATTCGTAATGGCATTATTTATACCCCGGATCTGACCTCGGCGCTGGAAGGTATTACCCGCGAGACTATTTTTGCGTTGGCGCAACACAACGGTCTGGAAGTGCGCGAAAAACGCATTACCCGCGATGAAGTCTATATTGCCGATGAGGCCTTTTTCACCGGCAGTGCGGCGGAAGTCACGCCGATCCGCGAACTGGATGGGCGGCAGATTGGCAATGGTGGGCGTGGGCCGATCACCGAAAAATTGCAGGCTCAGTATTTTGATCTGGTGCATGGTCGGCTGGATGAGCTGGGTGATAAATACGCGGACTGGGTTAATCTGGTGTAGGTACGCCTTCAGGCGTACGGGTACGGCTGAAGCCGTACCTACAATTAGGAGAAAATGATGAGTGTTCAGAATAATATCGCC
>CAZIJT010000065.1:0-13797 GCA_964539595.1 uncultured Thiohalophilus sp.
CCCCGGATTTTTATGGCGGCTATCTGGATGAGGCGATTGAGTTGTCGTTGCGGCGGTTGGCATTGGTGAAAAACTGAGAGCAACATCATCGCGATAAAGCCTATTGGAAGCGGGGTTTTCATGAGCAGAACCCAAGTGAATAGAGTGCAATTTACAACATTTTGTTAACAATGTTACGCTGTCAAAGAATTTTGGGGAGAATCCTAAAATTTCTTACCTTAAAATAAAAATGAGATCATATGGAGGCGACGATGAAACAAAAAAAATATCTCTATCTAACCAGTGCTTTTATGTTGTTAAGTTCCAGCGCATTTGCTGGCCAGATTAGCGTACCTGGCGATTTCCCCGGTTCATTTACGATGAAAGTTTTGTCTGGTCTGATAGTGCTAGATGATCCAAACATAGTTATTTCCGGGGCAACACAAGCGAGCGGAACTAGTTTTTCCTTGAACTCAACAGGAATGGATATTGGCTTTGATGCAACGGCGTTTGATGGCATAGGCGTTGGTGCGGGAACATCATCTATAACAACGGGCAATTTTTCTAATTATGAAATTGGTACAGGTTCCTTTTTTGGTTTCCCAATAAATATGTCGCTATATGGTAATGGGACAGGATCACTGGTTGATAATGGTAATGAAAGTGGCGAGTGGTCACTTTCAATCGGAACTCAATTTGAGTGGCTTGATGGTACGATTTTTGATTTGGGCGTGCTCGATTACTCAACTGCTAATACTGCAGGTTACTACATTGATACACAACCTGGTGTACTGCAGACGGTAAGTGGTGTCGCCATGGATTACCAAACCGGTGATGCTGTGTTTGTAGCGCAAACAGGTATATTGTCAGGAACACCAAACGGCTATCTAGACGGCCTGCGTTTTACTATTTCAATCGCAGGTAATGATCCGATTGTACAGGTAGTTCCCATCCCTGGGGCAGTCTGGTTGTTTGGTTCAGGACTGCTCGGTTTGATTGGCCTGAGCAGAAGAAAAAAAGCGGTTTAATTTCTACAAACATACTGCTGAAAGAAGGGGCGTTCACATATTTACACTGTCTGGATATGTGTTACTTTTCGGTCAAAATGTGACGCCCCACCCTCTCTGTTTTCCCTATAAATATTAAACCTGCCCACCTTAATGGTTATACGCCTGAGTTACTGTTGTAGTTTATCGCGGCAGATATTCTCGCCTGTTTTATGAACCCTGCTGCTTCAGCCAGCGGCGTACCTCAGGTAAATGTCGGCGGCTGACTTCCAGGGCTTTATCACAGCCGCGTAAGCGGACGTGGTAACGGCCTTCAGTGTCTTTTTCCAACGCAGTAATATAATTGGTAGCGACCAACGCATTGCGGTGAATGCGCAGTAGCTGTGAGTAGCGTTGTTCAATCGTGACCAGTGCATCATCGATGAGGACTTCACCGTCCTTGTAACCGATGCTGACGTATTTCTGATCGGCCTGAAAATAATAAACATCGGTGAAAGGAATCAACTGCATGCTGCCTTTGACCCTGGCGTTGATGAATACGGGAGCAGCGGATTTTAAGCTTAATTCATCCAGTGCCTGTTGTTGCGCCACACTCAGGCGCGTGGTGGCGGACAATGCCGTTTCAAGTTCACGCAGACGCACCGGTTTAAGTAAGTAATCTACCGCATGAGTTTTGAAAGCCTTGAGTGCATATTCGTCAAAGGCGGTGGTAAAGATAATCGCCGGGGGCTGGGATAACTGTGATAGATGATGGGCGGCTTCCAGTCCGTCCATACCGGGCATGCGTATATCGAGCAGGATAATATCAGGCTGATGTTGTTCACAGCATTGCAGCGCCTGTTCACCGTTCGCAGCTTCACCAACCACCTTGTGGCCAAGCTCTTCAAGCATGCTGTGCAGACGTTCGCGCGCCAGTTGTTCGTCGTCAGTGATGAGGATGTTCATCTTGATTCTTTATATAAGGGAAGAAAAGTCGGGTGCGGTAGCGTTGTTCGTTCTGTTCAGTTTCCAGCCCGGCACGCGCACCATAAAGCGTATGCAAACGTTCTCGAATATTCTCCAGCGCAATTTGATTACCGTGGCTCTTTTGCCCCTTCTGCACTAATGGCACCGGGTTGTCGATTAAAATTTGCAGGCGCTGGTTGTTGAGTTGGCCACTGATTTCAATACAACCGCCACCGGTCAAAGGTTCAATGCCGTGATAAATCGCATTTTCCAGCAGCGGCTGTAATAGCAGCGGCGGCACAAAGGCTTGCAGCGGTAGGTCATCAACCTGCCAGTTGACCTGTAAGCGCTCGCCCAACCGCAAGGTTTCAATTTCCAGATAACGGTGACACAGCTCAAACTCTTCTTCCAGGGTTTGATATTGTTTCGAGTCGAGCAGGCTGGCGCGAAACAGATCGGCTAAATTTTCGGTTGCCATTTCCGCCTTGCCGGGTTGAGTGCGAGTGAGGCTAGCAATGGTGTTCATGCTGTTGAATAAAAAATGCGGGCGAATGCGTGACTGTAAGGCTTGCAGGCGGGCGCGTGATTCGGTCTTCACTTTGAGTCGCCACTGATGCTGAATATAAAAGTAACGCAGTAGCGGGCCGGTAATAATAATGCCGATAATCAGGTTGCGAAGTAAAAACAGAGTATGCCAACTGCTATCATCAGGAAACAAAGGCCGATGAAAGAAATACCAGGCACCCTCGGAGACCAGCGTGATGACACCAAGAATAATGCAAAAACTGTACACGCTGATCAGTGCAGTGCTATGGCCGTGCAGCCAACGACGAGACAGGCAGAGCAGGGCGCTGGCGGCCAGCGCGCACCACTGCACGAAAAAAGAAATGGTGCCGAGATTATTCAGGCGTTCGGTTAGCGGTAGATTAAGCGGTGCCAGTGCCAGCACAAAGGCGGCCAGTTCGGCAACGATGACCACCACAAAGACCATGCGGATAGCGCAGAAGTCTGGCAGAAACAGGCTATCGTCGTCTGTTGTGTGGCTTTGTACTGCGGGGTTCGGCGTCGTCAAATTCTGTATGTCCGTTTAAGTCTATGAATTATTGTCCAAAATTGAATGAAATGATATGTGTACTCAGCACTGGAAGATCAAAAACGCTATACTGTTCTACCTTTTTTATTTGATGACGACATTCTTATGAGCGACTCCAACAAAGCCGATAACGTGACGGATAAACCCTGGGCCGGGCGTTTCACCGCCCCCACCGATGCCTTTGTCGAAGCCTTCACCGCCTCGGTGGGTTTTGATAAACGGATGTACCGGGAAGATATTGCCGGCTCGATTGCTCACGCCACCATGCTCGCCCATGTTGGGGTACTTACCGATCATGAGCGCGATACCATTATTAACGGCCTACGAGACATTTGTCTTGAAATTGAGCGCGGCGAGTTTGCCTGGAGTACGGTGCTGGAAGACGTACACATGAATATCGAAGCACGGCTCACTGATCGTATCGGTATCACCGGTAAAAAATTGCACACCGGTCGCTCGCGTAATGATCAGGTGGCCACCGATATTCGCCTTTATCTACGTGGCCAGATTGCACAAATAAACATGACCTTGCAACGGCTCATCGATGGCCTGCTAAATTTGGCCGCAACCGAAGCCGATACCATCATGCCCGGCTTTACGCATTTGCAAACCGCGCAACCGGTCACCTTTGGCCATCATTTACTGGCCTGGTGCGAAATGCTGCTACGCGATCAGGCACGGCTGGCGGATTGCTATAAACGGGTCAATGTTATGCCATTGGGCGCGGCGGCGCTGGCGGGGACGACCTACCCGATTGATCGTGCCTTTACCGCCGAGTTACTGGGCTTTGATTCGGTCGCGCAAAACTCATTGGATGCAGTCAGTGACCGAGATTTTGGTATCGAATTTTTAGCCTTTGCTGCCACTCTGATGATGCACCTGTCGCGCTTCTCGGAAGAGCTGGTGCTCTGGTCATCGGCACAATTTGATTTTGTCGATCTAGGGGATAGTTTTTGCACCGGTTCCTCGATCATGCCGCAAAAGAAAAACCCCGATGTGCCTGAGTTGGTGCGGGGTAAAACCGGACGCATTTACGGCCATCTGATGAGCTTGCTAACTTTGATGAAAGGCCAACCCCTGGCCTATAACAAGGACAATCAGGAAGACAAAGAGCCGTTATTTGACAGTATTGATAACCTCAAAGGCTGCCTGCGTCTGTACGCTGATATGATGCCGCAAATTGAAGTGAAGCGTGACAATATGCGTGAAGCGGCACGGCGCGGCTTTTCTACCGCCACCGATCTGGCCGATTATCTGGTACGTAAAGACGTGCCGTTCCGTGATGCGCATGAAATTGTCGGCAAGGCAGTGCGCTATGGCGTAGATAATAAGAAAGATCTATCCGAGATGAGTCTGGATGAACTTAGAGAATTTTCAGCGGCTATCGATGAGGACATTTTCGAGGTGCTGACGCTAGAAGGTTCAGTCGCCGCACGCAACCACATCGGCGGAACCGCACCGGTACAGGTGCGTGAGGCAGTTAAACGCGCACGGACACGAGGCTGTGACATTCAAGTGCCCGAGCTTTCGGGCTTGCACAGTAGTTAACCTCAGCTCGGTTAAGGAAGATGGGGAGTTCAGGTGTCGGAGTCAGCATGCTACAAAGGTTTTAGCTTTAAGAGTGTTAAGTGCTGACTCCGACACCTTAATTAGCACCTATGGGCAGTGACAACGATGAGCATTGAATACAAAATCAATTCCCCGATTTCTGCCGAGCAATTTATTGATTGTTTAAACAAGTCTACTCTGGGTCAACGTCGTCCAGTTGATGATATTGAATGTATCCAGGGAATGCTTGATAACAGTAATCTAATGGTAACCGCCTGGGACGGCACGCGGCTCATTGGGATTGCGCGTTCGATGACGGATTTTCACTACGCCTGTTATCTTTCAGATATTGCTGTCGACAAAGAGTATCAGCGCAAAGGCATTGGCAAAAAACTCCAGCAAATTACGCAAAGCAAGCTGGGGGATAAATGTAAATTGATTCTAATTGCCGCACCCGATGCGAATTCATATTATGCGTCCCTGGGGTATTTTAATAATCCACGATGTTGGGTTCTGGACGGTGGGCAAACTCCGGCTGGATTAGGAGACGTGGATTAATTCCACTTTTTGCCCTTTATGGCAGTTATTCACAGCGTAAAAAAAGGGGCATAAGCCCCTTTTTTATTGTCATACATAACGCTGACGACCCAGCTATATCAACTGTCAGGGTTACGCTTTTTTAGCGGTTCTTTTTTTCCGACGTTTCTTTTTAGGTTTGTTCAGAACCTTATCCGCAGCAGCAATCGCTTTTGAATAAGCAGAAGCACGTTTCGCAGCACCCTTGATTTCAGCCAATTCAGAAGAAACGACATTTTTCTGCCCGGAAACCTTTGCGGCCTCTTTCCTGGTCATCGAAATATCTTTTTCTATCGCCTTTAATGCTTTTTTACCGGCGGCATCAGGGGCTTTTTTAAGCTTCATTGCGGTAGATTTTTTCTTTCTCATCAGCGTTGCACGCTTTTTACTTAAACGCTTTGCGGCTGCAGCCAGTTTTTTTCTTTCGCTGCTAAGCGCAACACTGGCCTTTTCTGTGTTTGCAGAAATATCGAAAATACTGCTGACTGCACTTTCAATTGTATTTACAGCGGCCGCGCCACGGACCATTTTTTTGGCTTTTTTCTTAGCTGCCATCAAACATTCTCCTAAATTAATTTAAATTATCTGAGATCAAAGTTTAGTGCTCACTCAGCAGTATAATATAAATTTCATTTAGTTCAGCATTTTTATGAAAATCAATAGCGTTAAACTGCAAAATAAAAGTCTTTTTGTAATTGTTGGCGATGAGAAGACGGATTAGGCATAGAAAGTTTCCTGCTTCACGAGAAAACAGGCAGGCGCACAATCATGCAATTTTAAGAGTGCGGTCATATGTGAATTGGCCAAAAAACTCGCCCTTTTTGTAGCCTATAAATACTTTATCAGGAACAAATGATTTTTTATCCTTCACAATTGGAAAATCTTCAGATTCGGCACCATTATCAATATCGGTGATACAACAGGTTTTTGCATAGCGCACGACATTGAAACAAACGTCCAGTCCTTTGATCACCTGAACTGTTTCCATTTCTACCGATTCTCTAAACCACACCCGCTTGATGACCAGACAGCCAAACACCAGATTAACTTCTGCAATAATGGGGGTGTCTCTGACCGCGATGTTCTGCTCTGCACGACTACTTAGTTCGATTTCCACAGGTTTATCATATAGCGTAATGGTGTAATTCATGCGGCTTCCTCGGTTGTCTGACATCTGGGGTTTGTGTGAAAAAATAATGATATGCTAACTAGCATAAGCTATCTATGATGATATTTGAATATCAGGTATTTAAAAATGAATAGCACGAACTGGGATGGATTTCGATATTTTGTGGCCGCCGCAGAAACAGGAAGCCTATCGGCTGCTGCGACATTACTGGAGTCTAATCAGCCTACAGTAGGGCGATATATTGATGCGCTTGAGGCCTCGCTGGAAATAAAATTATTCCAGCGTCATGCGAAAGGACTGACGCTCACGGAGGAAGGGAAATATGTCTTTGAGCAATCAAAGTCTATGCGCTCACTGGTGATAAAGGCAAAACAGGTCGTACCGGAGGGGGCAGAGGAAATAGGCGGCACGGTGCAAGTTGCGATTCCGGAAGGACTGTGCATGGAAATTTTACTCCCGCAACTGTTAGAATTTTATAAGCAACACCCCCAAATAAGGCTGATTCTTAATGTCGCCTCAGCAACCGCCAATCTAACCAGTGGTGAAGCAGAGGTTGCTATCCGTTTATTTCGTCCCGATGATGCCAATCTTGTCGTCAAGCATATTGGCGATATGGAAATGGGCTTGTACGCCTCCAGCGATTATTGCGCGGCACACGGCAAGCCCACAACTATTGCTGATTTGAAACAACATCCTGTGATTGCCTATGGTGATGCACTTTCTGATTTGCCTGAAAACCAGTGGCTAGTTGATCATACAAACCCTGCATCATGCCTTCTGCGTAGTGATAGCACGACAGCACGTTTAAAGGCCACCGTGAATGGGCTGGGCATTTCAATACAGCCACGTATATTTTCCATAGCGAACAAGCATTTGCTACCCTTAATTGAAGGTGTCAGCTTGCCAAAACATGAAGTGTGGCTTGTCTATCATTGTGATCTCAGGCATACAGGGCGAGTTCGAGCAGTGGTTGATTTTATTTCATCAGCGTTGTCGATAACCTTAAAAGGATCGTGTCATGAATGAGCATGAAAAAATAAATTACGTTGAATTCCCTGCGAAAGATCTGGGCGCAGCAAAGACTTTTTTTTCTGCGATCTTTGGCTGGTCATTTATCGACTATAGCTCCGAATATAGCGCTTTTGCAGGTGCCGGGCTGAATGGAGGATTTTATCAATCCAGCCAGTCCTCAAGTACCAATAATGGAAGTACCTTAATTGTTTTTTACAGCAAAGATCTCGCAAAGACACAGCTAAAAATTGAAAATGCCGGGGGCAAAATTCTAAAACCGATTTTTTCATTTCCAGGAGGACAGCGTTTTCATTTTAGCGATCCGAATGGCAATGAATATGCGGTCTGGTCAGATATCAAGCTAGGCGCTGATATTAATGGCTAGAAGCAAATAGCCGTTTTTAATCTCAATCCACGCGTAAATATACGACGAATCCTAAATAACGCGGTCATTTCCGCCATCTACCGGGATCTGTGCGCCCGTAGTTTTGGCAAACAACGGACTGGCCAATGCGCAGGCCAGATCAGCAACATCGCTTGAGCGTATTTCTGTTTTTAGTAAATTACGGGTTTTATATTCCTCGATACTGAGACCGTAGTGGCGGGCGCGTTTTTCCAGCACCTCATCTGTCCAGATAGCGGTGTCGAATACCGCATCCGGGTGCAGGCTGTTCACACGAATACCCTCGTCAGCCAGTTCCAGTGCGGCGATGCGGGCAAGCTGGGTCATCCCGGCCTTGGCGACCGAGTAACTCGACGCGCCAACCCCGGGTGCAGGAACATTTTTTGAAGCGATAAAAATAACGGCGGGCTCAATGCCCTGTTTGAGGAAGGGAATAGATGCGCTGAGTACGCGCTGATGGCTGGACAGATTGATCGCCATGCTTTTGTCCCAGTTGTTCTCTTCCAGATCTTCAATACGGGCGCTTAAGGGAAAGGTGCCGGCATTGCTGATCAGAATATCCAGACCGCCAAAGTTTATCAGTAGCCGATGTAGCGCAGAATGAATCTCTGCACTATCGGTCACATCACAGGCAATGCCGATCACGGATTTGGAGTTAAACAGCGTGCTGATGGCCGGATCAATATCGACTGCGGCAACAACGGCTCCCTGGGCAATCAGCGCCTCCACGCAGGCTTTGCCGATACCGCTGGCCGCACCGGTAACCAGTGCAATTTTCCCCTGTAGACTAGCAGCCTGCCCGCCCTTTTTCAGCTTGGCCTGCTCCAGCTCCCAGTATTCCAGCTCAAAAATATCCTTCTCCGGCAGGGCGCACCAGCCACCCAGTTTTTCCGCCTGCAAAATGCACTTCATGCTGTGCAGGTTGATGTCATCAATAATGCCCAGTTCTTTTACACTGCTGGCAAATTTCAAGGTGCCGGTTCCCGGCCATACCGCCCAGCAGGGTGCGGGATTGAGACAGGTTAGTCCGGCAGTTTTATTGTTTTCAAAATAACCTCTGTAGTCATTCGCAAAGCGCTCAATCGCGGCAACCGGATCATCATTCAGTAAGGCCGGAATACGTTTGGTGCGAATAACATGATCGGGTGTCAGTGGCCCCTGACTGGCAATCTGGGACAGGTTTTTCTGTTGCGAAAAAGTCAGCGACAGCGGATCCTGCGAAACTCGGCAAAGGCTGGCCTGAGCGCGAAGCTGGGAAACTTTGCGGCGAATCGCCGCGAGCATAAGCAGCCCCTGTTCGCCACTTAAAGTTTGAATACTCGCGCCCGTAGAGGACATCGCACCCTGCTCTTCAATATAGGCTTCAGCTTTGGCGACAATTTCAATCATCCGCTCATAGCTGGATTTAGCGTCATCGGCAAACGTGAACACACCGTGATGCAGCAAAATAATACCGTCGTAGTTTGACCAGTCAATGTTGTGGGTGTGCTGGTATACATCTTTGGCAAGAATAAAGCCGGGCATCACATAAGGAAAAATAAGCATGCGCTCGCCATAGAGTTCACGCAAACATTGCTCACCATTAGGGGTATTGCTGAGGGTAACCACAGCATCGGCGTGGGTATGATCGACAAAGGTAAAAGGAATCAGGGCATGCAAAATGGCTTCAACCGAGGGGTTGGGTGCGCCAGGGTCGATCATCGCAGAACGTTGCAGACGAACCATATCCGTGTCACTGAGCTGGTCAAGCTGTGCCATTTTTAGTAGCACGTCTATTTTTACTGCTGGGAAGCCAGCCGCTTCAATGCTCCCAAGATCCCAGCCGCTACCTTTTACGTAGAGCAGGGATTCGCGTTCACCGAAAAAATTTTTCTGGGTAATTTTAACCGAAGTATTGCCACCGCCGTGAAGTACCAGATCGGCATCCTGGCCTAACAGGCGTGAGGTATAAACCCGAAGTTGAAGTAAATCATCTGCACAAACGGCAGCATCGGCATCACGCCATCGGTTTTCCATAATGCCCTCGAATAGTCGAAATAAGGACGGGCATTATAGCGTGAGTACGGCAAGAGAAAAAAATAGATTTGTCAGGCTTCGCTGGCCAGATCCTGTTCAAGCTGTGAGCGGGTACGGCTCATGAGTAAGCCCACGTCATCACCTTTGCGCCATTCAGAGACACCAAACTGGGTATCAAGTTGAAAATGTTCAGTATCGACAACGGTTTCGAGTTCAGGCAAATCCAGTGTTTTAATACGCTGGCTAACCTTTTGTGCCAGCATCAGAGCATCATCGGCATGGGTTTCTGGTAGCACCATGAGCAACTCATTTTCCTCCAGACGACCGATAATATCCGCCCAGCGCAACTGATCGTTAAGCATGTAGCGTAGAGAAATAAACAGGGAGGCTGGATTTTTGTTCTGTGTCGCGCTGACGTAGCTATCAAGATTATTAAGACGCAGAATAATAATCGACAACGGATTTTGATATCGGCGGCTGCGAGACACCTGCGATTCCAGGCTCTGATAAAGGGCACGCTGATTCGGCATGCCGCTTTCCTTGTCCACCAAAATATATTCTTCCAGCTCATCAGCCAGCCGGTCACGTTCCTGCATCAGTTGCTGGACGGCACTGACGTCGGTAAAGAACTGTATAAAGCCACCATTTTCCATAGCTTGCGTCGAGGTAAGCAGCCACAGGGCATCGCAATTATCATGTTCGGGCAAATGAATAGTTGAATTTTCGATGAACAGGCTTTGCAGTGCTTCGGGAACCTCGCGGATACTTTTTTGCAGTACCCGCGAAGCCTGCTTGCCCAGCATTTTGGTAAGCAAATCATTCATCCAGCAAGCGTGACCGGTCTCATCAACCAGTAGCATCGCCTGCGGGCTGGATTGCAGAATGGACTGAAGTTGCTGTGGTGACAGTTGCATGAGCATGGCTAGACGAACCCTGATAAATTTTTTCCTTGAGATAGACAGTATATCGGCACAACGAAAATTTTGCTTAGTAGAAATCTACTATTTTTATGAGCAGCCCATGTACGTGCACAAAAAAAGTACAGAAAAACCCGTAGCCGTCGATAAATACCTGGTATGAAATCACTCGTCGCAGGCAAAGACAGGCAGGGAGCTGAAGTCGATTTTAAGCAGGTCAAGCAACGGTTTAATAAATTAAACCGGGCACGGCTAGCGCGTGTCAACTCGGATTTGCGTCCCAGTCAGCGTGACTTCATCCAGTTGCTACCGTTATTGTTTCACGTCAACCACCCCATTTTGCCCGGCTATGTATCGAAGTCCACCCCGGTTGGTGTGCCCGAATATTTACCCGGCAAAGAAACCCTGGCTGCCGCCCGCCGTCTGTCGAAGAGTTTCTCCTGGAAAAAACGCGCCTACCGAAAATTTACCATTCACGGCCTCTATCTCATGGGCAGCACCGGCACCATTGCCTATAGCGACAAAAGTGATTTTGATATCTGGGTGGTGCATGACAGCGACCTGGATGGTGAACAGATTGAAGAGTTGCAGGCTAAAGCCCACGCCATTGAAAACTGGGCCGCAAGCATGGAGGTGGAGGCCAATGTATTTCTTGTTGATGCACGCCAATTTCGGCGCGGCGATCATGGACATTTAAGCAGTGAGAGTAGTGGCAGTGCCCTGCATTATTTGCTGCTCGAAGAATTTTACCGCACCAGTGTGTTGCTGGCCGGTCGTTATCCCCTATGGTGGCTAGTGCCGCCTGATCAAGAAGCCAACTATGATGCCTTTGTTGAGGACATCAAACGCAAGCGTTACATTCACAGCCGCGAACACATAGACTTCGGTGGACTGGCCGACATTCGTGCAGAAGAATTTTATGGCGCAACCCTGTGGCTACTCTACAAAGGCATTAACTCACCGTATAAATCTATCTTGAAAATATTGCTGATGGAAGCCTATGCCAGCGAGTATCCACAAATTGACTTACTCGGGGTACGTTTCAAGCGAGCTATCTATGATGGCGAAGATGATGTTAATGCCCTGGATCCTTATCTGATGATGATGAACAAGGTTGACGAGTATCTACGTCAATACAATCAGGACAAACGTCTGGATCTGGTTCGCCGTAGTTTTTATTTCAAAGTGGGCGAACAGCTGAGCGAAGGCCGGGGGTCCGGTAAGAACAATTGGCGGCGCGAACTAATGGCAGAATTGGTGGCGAGTTGGGGCTGGGCAAGTGGGCAGTTACAACGACTGGACTCAAGGGAAGAATGGAAAATTAGCAGCGTGATAGAAGAGCGCAAGGCACTGATACGTGAGTTTACTGGAAGCTATAGATTTCTTTCTCTGTTTACCCGCTCGCGTGCGGAAAGCAGCAACCTTATCAGCCAGACTGATCTCAATATTTTAGGACGAAAACTCTATGCCGCTTTTGAACGCAAGGCGGGTAAAATTGAAATCGTTTACAAAGGCATTACTAGCGATCTACACGAAAGTCATTTGTCGTTTCACCAACTATTCAATGATAGTGGGCAGGAATACTGGATGCTATACAGTGGCGTGGTGAATGAAGAAGACATTCATAATGCCGCACCAATGAAACGCGGCTATAGTCTGGTTGAAATTGTAGCCTGGTGTTATTTCAATAAAATAATCAATCGACATACCGTTCTCGCACTTTATGCACATAATACCGATCTGACTGAAAAAGAACTTTATCTGCAAGTTGAAAATATGTCACGCCTGTTTCCGGAAACACTGCTGGAATCCAGTCCTGTTTATGATATGCGCCAACCCTCCAGAATTAATGCCATTGCCACTTTCATCAATGTTGGGCTGGATCCATTTTCCGCACAAACCCGTAAAGGCAAGCATGTTAGCAGCAGTCACACGGATGCCTTAAAATATGGCGGCAAAAAAGAAAATCTTACCTTAAGCATCGATCAAATTATCGTTACCAGCTGGAATGAAGTGCTAACTTTCAAGTTTTATGACGTCGAAGGTTTGTTGCAGTGTATCCAGGCCTACATGAAATGGTCGTCGCCAGAGAAAGAAAAAAACTTGCCGCCGATCAACGCCTTTAGTTTCTCGTCTTATCGCGGCACCTCGATAGCACGACGTATAGAAACATTATTCGCCGAGGTGATCGATACCTTTTACGGCGGCGCATATCCAGAGGGCATACGCTATATTCTGGGGGTTGAGTGGGAATACTATGTGTTGAGCATGGAAGACGGCTCACTTCAGTACGAGAAAGCAGGTGATGAAGACGCGCTATACCGTTACTGTTCAAGGCCGACAGATCGTTTTCGTCCGGTGATTTTTGATTCGCAAACCCTGACCGACAAAGTCCTGCCGTTGATTTATAAAAATAATCGTCCGGGCGATGTGCAATGTTTCTTTGAGGTGCGAAACAAGGAAGTTGATGTTTATGTGCTGGATGAACGCGGTTCACTTTGCCACCAAACACAGATTTTTCATGATGCCGCTAGCCTGGTCAAACATTTTCAGGAATACTTCGAGTCTGTGCGCGAGCGCATGGCATACTCGATACAGGCCGGTTCTGGTTTTCGAGACATACTCTTTTATCGTATTGATCGTGGTAGAAACGGCCAACGGGAACTTTACCGTTATAGCGAAGGCAATTTTCTTCGCACAGAATCCTATATTAAATTTCAGGTAATGGTAGATCGTCAGGAAGACGATGTGAGCTTTACCCTGTATTGTGAAGACAGGGAATTTTCAAACCTTGAATATGGTGATCAGATCTATCAGCAGGTTGCGCGTCATGTGCTGTCGCTGCGTGAAAGTGGGGAAACCTATCCTATCTATATCACTGATCTGGATCTGTCCAGCGCATTGCTCGATGCCAGTACCGATGGCGTACAGACGGTACATTATCTGCGCTACAAGAAAATTATTGAAGAACGACTAATGGAAGAAATAAAACGCCTCACCAATGCGGTTGAATAAACTACCCCTCCACAAACGGACGGGGTATCTGCGTATGTAGGTTCGGCTTCAGCCGTACTGGTACGGCTGAAGCCGAACCTACAATAGAACTTCGCTGCAAGTGGCGAGGAATGAAACCTAAAGAGATTAACACCGTTCAACTCTCACTACGCATTTCT
>CAZIJT010000066.1:0-7022 GCA_964539595.1 uncultured Thiohalophilus sp.
TAAATATCTTTAAGCGCCATATATTCCGTTGCAAAGAAATTCTGATCACCTAATATTTCAAGCAGATGTGAATTGCGCATTACATCCAGAATTTGTTTTTTCAAACCACTAAACACCAGGGTAATGCCATTGTCGCTTAAGCGTTCGATTAAATGATGAACGACTTCTTCACCCGAGGCATCAAGCTGGTTGATACCATCACCCACCACCAATATATATTTGGTGTCTTTTTTGTCACTCACCGCTTCTAAGATAGTATCTTCAAAGAAAGATACGTTGGCAAAATACAGGGAGCCATCGAAACGTAGCACTACTATTTCATCGTCACTGGCCAGATCAGGGTTCACGGCCAGATCACGCAAGGTACCATCGGGATACCGTCCTAGCAGGGCAACGCGCGGTTTCATAGTTCTAAATAAATACAACCCCAGCGCCAGACCCGCGCCGATCATAATGCCTTTATCCAGATGCGGTGCAAAACCTAAGGTGCAAACAAAGGTTACCACCGAGGCAATCCCGTCATGCTTATTGGTTTGCCAGGCATGCTTCACCGCCGAAAAATTGATCAAGCCAAAAACAGCCATCATGATAACCGCCGCGAGTACGGCTTTGGGCAGGTGGTATAACAACGGGGTTAAAAACAATAAGGTGATCAAAACAATAATACCGGTGACCACTGAAGAAAACCCGGTTCGCGCACCTGCCGCCAGATTAACAGCAGAACGTGAAAAGGAACCCGAAGCGGGATAAGATTGAGAGAAGCTACCGACAATATTGCCCAGCCCCTGACCAATTAGTTCCTGATTGGGATCAATGCGATCCTTGGTTTTCGCCGCCATGGCTTTGGCAATAGAAATCGCTTCCATAAAACCGACCATCGCAATCACGATAGCGCTGGGCAATAGCGTGCCAAACAGATCCAGATTAATAACCGGCATTGATATAGTCGGTAATCCTTCAGGAATCGCGCCGACAACCATGCCGCCCATTTCTTCAAATTCCAGTATAAAGCTAAGAATAATCGTGCCTACTACGGCAACCAGCACACCGGGTAATTTAGGCATGTATTTTTTCATTAGCCACATCAGCGCAAACGCACCCAGTCCCATCATAAGGGTTGGAATATGCGTGTCCCCCACCTGCTGCAACACACCCCAGATACGCACCGTGATAAACGGATCGTTGGCACTGCCGGGCATGCTCACGCCAAAAATTTTTGATAACTGTGATAAGCCAATGACCAATGCTGCGGCATTGGTAAAGCCAACAATGACGGGGTGTGAGAGAAAATTAACCACCACGCCCAGACGGAACAGGCCTAACAAGAGTTGAAATACACCGACCAGTAAAGCCATGAACATGGCCAGAGGAATATACTGCTCAGCCAGCTCTGGATTGTCCAGCGCCGTACCGCCGACCACTGCGGCAATCGCGGTTGCCGTCATTAAGGAGACCACCGCAACCGGCCCAGTTCCCAGTTGTTTTGACGAGCCCCAAAGTGCGGCAACCATTACCGGCAAAAAAGAAATGTACAAACCAAAGTATGCGGGTAAGCCTGCGAGATTGGCATAGGCCATTGATTGAGGAATCAGCACCAACGCCACGGTCAGCCCTGCGATCAAGTCTGCCCGCACCACAGCCGGATCGCGGAGTTCGCCGATCCAGGAAAGAAAAGGGAAGAATTTCTGCAGGTATGCCGAACCTTGATTCTGCTGAGCAGCCATTAATATACCCCTATTAAGCTAATTTATTAGCGGTTAAAAATGATAGATGCGGGATATAATAACTCAGTCTGTTTTTGATAACACCTCATGCCCGGACTTTGCGGCAACATCCTGGATAAAATCAAAATATTCCAGCCAGTTGTTGACTGCGCCACGGTGGGCGAAAACAACCACGCCGTTTTTATCAATGAGATAACTACTTGGATATACATTAGCAATCATCTTCTCTGCTACAGCCTTGCCATCGGCCAGTTTAAACGCGGTGCTATCATCCGCACCTGCGCCCGAATCATACAGCGCCATCTCTGAAAAACCATTCTCATTTGTCCACTGCCGCGAAACAGCAAAAGGTTCACGCCCCTGCAAAATAATCAGCTCAACCTGCTTGCCTATTTTGCTGTTGATCATGTTCTGCAAGTGTTGCAAAGATGGAAATTCGATCATGCAGGCCGGACACCAGGAACCCCAGAAATGTAACAGCACAACCTTGCCCTGAAAATCTGATATTTTTCGTTTGTTGCCTTTTTCATCGTTAAAAGCAAGATCATAAAAACGCTGACCACGTTTATTGCCAACCTCAGCATTCATCGATTCCAGTTTTGACAGATACGGCCCCCAGAGTGTTGGCCACTGTTTATGATCAAAAACCAGTTTGTTATTCAAGGCGTACGTAACACAACGCTGCTGGGTGTAACGCTGACAATATTC
Organism: uncultured Thiohalophilus sp.; assembly: GCA_964539595.1. Lineage (GTDB taxonomy): Bacteria > Pseudomonadota > Gammaproteobacteria > UBA6429 > Thiohalophilaceae > JAADGZ01. The sequence continues at coordinate 2,433 of CAZIJT010000066.1, forward strand.
AATCGCTTTTTGTTGCGCGTCTTCTGCACTTGCCAGACCTTCCTGCCAGGCCCATGCTCCCCCCGGACCAACCGCAAAAGCTTTATGATCGGTCGCGTATAAATACGAAATATAGCTTTCTCGTGCGCGCCGTCCTACGTGGGGAATAGCATCAGGTTCATTAACACCCTCTGCCAGGGTCGTTGAAACGGTTAACGGAGAAATAAACAACAAACAAGCCCCAAGCAGATTGAGGCTTGTTTTTATTACCCCACGGGTTAAATAAACTATTCTCATATTTTTTGCACCGAGTATTAATCAGTCTCTTCCCAACCTGTGATCATCGCTTTGATGTGCGCAGTCGGCGTATGCCCAGCCGTGGCCAGATAAATATGTGCGATGAAGAAGATCAGAATCATAAACGCGGCAACCACATGGAAGAAGGCCACCCATTCCAGACTTAACCAGCCAACGCCCCAGTCCGCCCATGAACTGTAAAACAAATAGAACCAGCCGGTAATCCAGATCAGCGGGTTAATCACGACCAGCACCAACAGATAAGCTAAGCGTTGCAGCGGGTTATGTTTACGCAGCGTTGTTTGCTTGAAGGGATGAGGTGCATCGCTAAAAATACCAAAGGCATAATATTTTAACATCGCCTCTGCTTTATCCAGGGTTGGAATATATTGCTTCCATTCTCCGGTGGTGAAATGCCAGAACACGGCAAACACCCAAAGCGCAACCAGGGTCCAGGCAGCGGTAGTGTGATAAGCCACAGCGTTTTCAAAACCGAAGAACTTATATGCACCATGAACCTCAAAACCACTCAACATCATAAACATAATGAGTGCAGCCTGAGACCAATGCCAGAACCGCTCAAAACGTTTGAATATATAGATTCTTTCAGCCATTGTCTTATCCTCTCTTGCTCATAATGATACGAATACCACCGTGAATCAAAACACCGATCAACGCCAGCAGGGCGATAGCAAAGCCCAGCGTATCTAGCATCGGTGTATTATTTCGACCCGGCATATAGACATCGGTAATAGCCTGTAAACGTCCAGCTTCCTTGTGGCACTGATGACATTCCAGCGCATCTTCCTTGGGTGCAACCATGTGCGTGATCGGCCAGCTCATTTCGGTATTTACAAACTTCATTTCACCGCTGTACTCAACCCCCATAGCTTTCATTCCCCAGCTCATGGCTTTATCCCAGTCATAGTTGCCCCAGTAAGCCGAGTCATCCTTGCCTGCGGTATGAAATACGCCCAGCGTGTTGTTGCCAACATCATAGGGTTGTTTGCCACGGAAAACTTTTACCGGCCAGATACGTGCATCAGGATCATCGGCACTGCCCTGGAACTCATTGATCCTGACCACATCTTTACCGGCAACCTTGTCACCAAACAGAGTGTATTTAACCGTACCGTTGAACCAGACATATTCCGGAATGACATAACGGTCATAGGTGAAGTCACCTTTCTTACTGTCATAGATAACCCGTCCATTACTGCCCTTGATACGCAGACGTTCACCCTTATCATCAAAGGTGCCTGCGGTTGACCAATCCCAGGTCATCTTGGTGGCATAGTCACCCCGAGCAAAAGCGGGAATGTGGCAGGTCTGGCAAGCGACTTTATCAGTATGCTCATTCAGCTTCGGTGAGGCATCCGCGCTATGTGGGCGATCATCGTGACAGGCCTGACAGGTGGTCGGGTTGCGATCACCTTTGGCTCCGCGAATCAAAGCACCTTCGGTATCCGATGCGGTCGGTGCATAACGACTACCGGTGACTTCGTGTGAATTGCTCAGATGGCATTTACCACAACTGAAGTTCAAACCCTCGGCGTCCATATGAACATCCAGATAGCGTTGCGGATTATTCAGTGAGCTATCCAGATCACCATGTTTAACTGCATTGCCACCGCCACCATAAAAGTGACAGCCGCCACAGGTTTTACGGCTGGTCTTGCCGACGTTCTGAGCGATCTTCTTTAAGTCCGTAGCCGGACGGAACTTGCCTGAATGCGGTGGCCATTCCATCACCTTGTAATTGGGATGACCTGACAGACCGGGTAACTTTTTATATTTACCGGTGGTATCGTGACAAACAATACAGTCCACATTTTCTTCTGAGCTAAAATCAAATTTGTCATCGCTCCAGCCATACCCGACATGGCAGGCGCTACAGAAGGTCTGATTAGAAGTCACCGAGGTACAGAAGTTATTAATCACATTCTTCTTACCCAGCCTCTGTTTGGTAACCGGGTTGAGATATTCCCAGGTCCAGTGTTTGGTTTTATGAACCTGTTTCGCCGCTTCGGTATGACATTCCAAACAGGCGCGTGTGACTTCCGGACCGGTTTTGAAATCAACCTGCAAGGCTTCGAATTTGGAATGATCGGCGGTTGAATCCCGGTTAGATTTTTTCTCTTTCGGCTCCGCTACTACTACCGCTTTTCCCTGTGCGGTAACCGCCTCAGGGGGAGTGGCATTGGCCAACACCTGGCTGCTGGCCAGCATGCCGAATGCCAAACCCATTCCGGCTATAAAGATGGATCTGATGGTGTGCATGATGTTCTCCTCAACTAACATTCGAATTCGCGTTAATGCTGTGGCTCTGGCAGAAGTTCAGCTTAAAGATCCTGCCAGAGCCTGATACCTAGCAACCACCCACATCCTTACCCCCTGCTCCACCGCCGGGTCTGATTTTGATCAGCGGCGGTGCCGGTTTCGAGGGATCAAAGTCAATAAACTTCATTTGATCCTCAGCCACATAGCCCATAATTTTCGCTACCTTTGAGCCAAACATCTGCCCCATCAATCCGGCATTCATCATGCCGATATAGGTTTTGCCATTATCTTTTTTGTACACGGTAATAGTGCAGGGCATCAGGATAGACAGAATGCGGGTCTCATCATCTTTAAGCATCGGCCCGGAATATTTAGTGCTACAGGCTTCCACCAGCAACACGGGTGGAACATTGCCTCCCGCTGCGGCCACCGCTTTAGCCGGATTACGAATACCCGACAACTTCCAGCCGTGATCAGATAACGCCTGAATATTGGCCTGAATGCGTGCTGCCGTTTCTTCCACACCAAACGGACTTTCATGCTCATGGAACATGAACTGCCCGGCGAAAAAGAAAGCCAATACCCCGACAAGAACAATACCGGTAATAAAACTGCTGATTATCTTGAACATGATCGTCTCCAAGCTTTGTGTAATATTAGAATTCTCTAATATTTAATTTAGTAACATATCATTGGCTAATCAAGAAAACCGGCTCGATTCCGCAGTCATTTAGCTGATCCAGATTAACTAAACTGAGTCTAAATATAGACAACACGGCACACTTTTTGAACTGCTCCGCCAAAATTTCTAGCCAATATAGCCTCGACACCTCACAAAACCCTCACATTTACTTAGCGTCTTTTTTACATTCGTGGCGTTAGTATGAGCACATCTAAACATCCGGCTAGCTTGATGCGGCTATATCTAAGACAGGCATCCATTGCGAAGCTGGCTGGCAGGTGAGATTAAGAAAATTTTTACTTTGCCCGAAGAACTGGAGAACTGCATGCTGAAAAGCATAAACGCTATACTTAAGACTATGGGTGAAGCACTGGCCTTTGCCAATACAGGTGAAATGCTCAGCGAAAAACAAAAGAGCAACGTGCTATCGACACCGCAAAAACACACGTCAGCTACATCTACGTCATCATGTCCCCCGAAAACAATAGCCTGCGATGAAGACTTTGCTATCGAATCCGTAGATAGCACGATTGCGCTGTGCCGTTCTTAATATCTTAATAAAATTAGAAACGCGCTGATTTATTCTAGCGTTCATGGCTCGACAAGCTCACCACGAACGGTAGAGCATCCTTAGCCCGCCCCACTGCCAGATGTCCTGTCTGGAAACCGACCAAAAGCCCCACCCTTCCCATCTAAATATTATCTCCCTGCGTCAAACCGCGTTAGTTTGATATGGGTCAATGGCGCTATCGCTCATCTTTTCTACACTATTTGATATATCGGCATATTACCGAATATTAAAATAGGAGCTAAAGACTCATGATCGCGACTGATAAATCTGCCCTCGCCGACAAAGCCTACGAACTGGCCTTCAATTACGAACTGGACTATGGCTGTTGCCCGCAGTGCGTGTTGACCACGGTTAAGGAAACGGTGGGCTATGTTACCGATGAGACGATTAAAGCCAGTCATGGCCTTTCCGGTGGCGGTGGTTTAACCGGTGTTGGCGCCTGTGGTGCCTTAACCGGGGGTCTGATGGCGCTGAGTTGCAAACGTGGGCGAGAGCGTAAGAATTTCACCAAAGGTAAATACATCACTAATTTCAAACACGGCCAAAAGCTGGTCGAACGTTTCAAGGCCGAGTTTGGCGGCGTCACCTGTCAGGAGTTACAGCAGCAGTTTACCGGCAAAACCTTCGATCTCTGGGATGCCAACGAATACGCCCAGTTTGATAAAGAACGCGAGCATCAATGCGCCCACGCTTCGGCACTGGTCACCAAGTGGGTGGTGGAACTGCTGTAGGTTGGTGCTAAGCGAAAGCGAAGCCCAACATACCGTGGTAGGCACAATGG
>CAZIJT010000066.1:7122-13402 GCA_964539595.1 uncultured Thiohalophilus sp.
TGGCAGTCTGGTTGTCGTGGTGAAGGCAGCTGTTGCGAGTCGTTGGGCTTCCAGCACCTGAAGGCACGTTTTTACAGCTCCCCTAATTACTGGCTATAAACTCCAGCGCATTGCCGTCCGGGTCGCGACAAAACAGCGCGCGACGACCCGAACGACTGAGCGTGTAGTCCACACCCTGTTGTTCCAGCACGGCCACCAGTTGATCAATGGAATCCACGGCAAACGCGGTGTGCCGATCACGTCCGCCATGTGGTGGCCGACCGGTAACAGGATCAGGGTTGGGTAATTCCAGCAGGTGTATTTGCTGGCCACCCAAATTTAACCAGGCTCCCGGATAACCTAAGTCCGGGCGCGCCGGATCACACTCTAAACCCAATACTCCCTGATAAAACGCCAATGCGATTTTCGTGTCGGCGACAATCACACTGGCGTGCAAAATAGATTTGATCGTAAACATATTTTATCCCGCCTGCTTTTTCGCTGACAGAAACGCCGCCAGCATCACCAGCGCTCCGCCAAGCCATTCCTGCAAGCTAATCACTTCGTTAGTTAGTAATTGCGACGACGCTGCGCCGACAATAATTTCAAACAGCAGGATAATTGCCGAGCGATGAATGGGCATGTGCGAAACGCCATAGACCACGGTCAGGGTCATCACCGTGATCCCGACTATGCCAATGATCGGTGCTGCCAGCAGCGCCGCCAGTGATGGTTCAGCCAACGGGCTATCCGAAATAAGCAACAACACCAGCGCCACCAGCATCACCCCCGTCCAGCTTATTGCGGTGCAGGTTTGTACGGAAGTTTGATGCGCCTTGCGCACAAAGGCATTGGTCATGGCAAACGTTAACCCCGAAGTCAGCGCTAGCCAGTCGGCTGAACTTTCTGGAAACGGCATCCCCATTTGCGGATGCCAGAGCATGATCACCGCGCCACTCAATGCCACCGCTAACACCAGCAGGGTAGAACGATGAATATGCTCACCTAAGAACCACCAGCCAATCAGGGTGGCCCAGAACGGCGAGAGATAAAACAGTAATAATACCCGGACAATATTGCCATCCAGCACCGCCAGCACAAAAGCCACATTACACCAGCCGCTAGCCAGCGCCAGCCCCACCAGCAACCAGGGTGTCCGGCCAAGTTCATGGTAGCGGCCATGTAACAGATACAGCAATACCGGCAGCGTGCCCAGATAGATCAGCAGGGTTGACCACAAGCCGGACAAGCCTGCTTCTTCCAGCAAGCGCAGGGGATACCAGAACAGTCCCCACAGGGTCGCCGACAGCAACAGGCTGAACACGGGTAACAGGCTGGATGAATTGGCGGGCATTGAGCTTTGCTTTATACTTTGCATCTTTTTTCTCTGCGCCGAACTCTACCATGAATCCTGATCTCGACAAGCTGCAACCCTACCCCTTTGAAAAACTCAGCCGCCTTAAAGCCGGGATCACGCCAGCGGCGAACCTGTCTCACATCGCCCTGTCTATCGGCGAACCCCGCCACGCCGCGCCCGGTTTTGTTGCCGAAATACTCAGTCAATCCATTGACAAGCTTTCCAGCTACCCACTGACCCGGGGCATGCCTGAGTTGCGCCGCGCCATTGCCGACTGGTTGCACCAGCGTTTCAAACTACCTGCCGACAGCCTCAATCCTGAGACTCAGATCCTGCCGGTCAATGGCACCCGCGAAGCGCTATTTGCCTTTGCCCAGACCGTAGTAGATCGCAGCCAGCCCGAACCACTGGTGCTGATGCCCAACCCCTTCTACCAGATTTATGAAGGTGCCGCGCTGCTGGCGGGCGCGCAGCCCTGTTTTCTCGATACCAATGAAGCCAACGGCTTCATTCCCAACTTCGATGCCATTGATGACGCTACATGGCAGCACTGCCAGTTACTCTATCTGTGCTCGCCCGGCAACCCCACCGGCGCGGTTATCGATATCCCTGTTTTACAAAAGCTAATCACTCTGGCAAAGAAATACGACTTCATCATTGCCGCCGATGAATGTTATTCCGAACTTTATTTCGACGAACAAAGTCCGCCACCCGGCCTGCTACAAGCTGCTCAGGAGATGGGCAACACCGATTTCAAACGCTGCGTGGTCTTCCACAGCCTGTCCAAACGCTCCAACCTGCCGGGTCTGCGTTCCGGTTTTGTGGCGGGTGACGCTGAGGTGATCGCAGGCTTTTTCAAATATCGCACCTACCATGGCTGCGCCATGCCCCCGACGCATCAGATTGTCAGCACTGCCGTCTGGGCAGATGAAATCCATGTTGTAGAAAACCGCCGTCTGTACCGAGAAAAATTTGATGCGGTGCTAGCGATACTCAAACCGGTGATCAAGGTTAGCCAGCCCGATGCCTCCTTCTACCTCTGGGTTAAAACCCCGATAGATGATGCAGAATTTGCCCGTGGCCTGTTTGCTCAACAGAATGTCACCGTGCTGCCCGGCTCCTATCTGTCTCGTAGCCATGCCAATGCCAACCCGGGAGCCGGACGCATTCGCATGGCGCTGGTGGCAAAAACAGCCGAGTGTATCGACGCGGCACAGCGAATTCGGCGTTATATCGAAAGCCTGTAAATTCAGCCTGGGTGGTGGGCAATACCCACCCTACACAATTGCAGCCTGATACCGTAGGGTGGGCATTGCCCACCACACACACAGCATCAATAAAATATGATCTTGCCTCGCACCCGGGATATAATGCCGGTCGTTTTTTCAATTGAAGAAAGCCTGAAGCGAATCAGGTTTTATTACCGGAGTTAGCTATGAGCGACATCAAAGACATTATCGAGAGCGCATTTGAAAACCGTGCTGACATCACCCCGCGCAGCGTCGATACCATCGTCAAGGAAGCCGTCAACGAAAGCATCAACCTGCTCGACAAGGGCGAACTCCGGGTAGCCGAAAAACAGGGCAGCGACTGGGTGGTCAATGAATGGCTGAAAAAAGCCGTGTTGCTGTCCTTTCGCATCAACGACAATGAATTTATGAAAGGCGGCTTCACCAACTACTATGACAAAGTACCGGCCAAATACGCCGACTACAACTCGCGCGAATTCCGCAATGAAGGCGTGCGTATCGTGCCTCCCGCCACCGTGCGTCAGGGAGCGTTCATCGCCTCCGGAACCGTACTCATGCCCTGCTACGTTAACATCGGTGCTTATGTCGATTCCGGCACCATGGTCGATACCTGGGCCACAGTGGGTTCCTGCGCACAGATTGGCAAGAACGTGCATCTGTCCGGCGGCGTGGGCATCGGTGGCGTACTCGAACCTTTGCAGGCCGCCCCCACTATTATCGAAGATAACTGTTTCGTCGGCGCACGTTCCGAAGTGGTTGAAGGCGTCATCGTCGAAGAAGGCTCAGTCATTTCCATGGGCGTCTACATCGGCCAGAGTACCCGCATCTATAACCGCATGACCGATGAAGTCAGCTATGGCCGCATCCCCGCAGGCTCGGTGGTCGTCTCCGGCAACCTGCCATCCAAAGACGGCAAATACAGTCTTTACTGTGCCGTCATCGTCAAACAGGTAGATGCCAAAACCCTAAGTAAAGTTGGCATCAACGAACTGTTGCGAGACATCTAACCGGCCAGCTGGTTAATGCCTGTCAACGCAAAGGCGCAAAGACGCCAGGCTCGCAAAGAAATTTCTTTCAGGATCTTTGCATCCTCTGCGCCATGGCGTCTTTGCGTTAAATCTTATCCATGGCCTATCAGGCTTGCTTCATGACCACACTCTACGGAATAAAAAACTGCGATACCATTCGCAAGGCGCGTAAGTGGCTTGAAGCCAATGGCACCGACTATCAGTTCCATGATCTACGTAGTGATGGCCTGGGTGAGTCACAATTAAAACAATGGATCGATACGCTGGGCTGGGAAACCTTACTCAACAAACGCGGCATGAGCTGGCGCAAGCTGGCCGATGAAAACAAAGTTAATCTTGATACGAATAAAGCCATGCAGCTGATGTTAACGCAACCTGTTATGATCAAACGTCCCATCCTTGAACATAAGGGTGATCTATTCTGTGGCTTCAGTGAAGCAAATTACCAAAAAATATTCGGTAAATAATCATGTCCACATCCGATACCCTCAACCTTGCAAAAGAATTAATTCAGCGCCCCTCAGTCACCCCGGATGATAAAGCTTGCCAGCAACTGCTGGCCGAACGTCTACAGGCCATCGGCTTTGAAATCGAACACCTGCGCTTTGGCGACGTCGATAATCTTTGGGCACGACGCGGCACGGCCAAACCGCTGTTCTGCTTTGCGGGGCATACCGACGTCGTACCAACCGGCCCGGAAGACGAATGGCAGTTCCCACCTTTCTCGGCAACTGAACACGATGGACAGTTATACGGACGCGGCAGTGCCGACATGAAAGGCTCCGTCGCCGCCTTTGTTACCGCCTGTGAACGCTTCATTGCCCAGCATCCTGAGCATCTGGGATCGATTGCTTTTTTGATTACCAGTGATGAAGAAGGTCCGGCTAAAGACGGTACCGTTAAAGTTATTGAGACACTGGAATCACGCAATGAAAAAATTGACTGGTGTCTGGTTGGCGAGCCCTCCAGTACCGACAAGCTCGCCGATGTCATTAAAAACGGTCGCCGTGGTTCACTCGGTGCGACATTGACCATCCACGGTATTCAGGGGCATGTCGCCTATCCGCATCTGGCACGCAACCCCGTGCATGCTTTTGCCCCGGCTCTACAGCAACTATGCAATGAAACCTGGGACGAAGGTAACGATCACTTTCCAGCCACCACTTTTCAGATCAGCAATATTAACGCCGGTACGGGAGCCACCAATGTTATTCCCGGCACTCTGGAAGTTCAGTTAAACCTACGTTTTTCCACCGAACTTAACGAGCAAAAAATTCGTCAGCGTGTAGAAGCTATTCTCCAGCAACACGCGCTGGATTACGAAATCGACTGGCAACTTTCCGGCCACCCTTTTCTCACCGCTGAGGGTAAACTGGTAGAAGCTATTCGTGAGTCAGTAAAAAGCGTCTGCGGCTATGACACCGAGTTATCCACCGCAGGCGGCACTTCCGATGGCCGCTTCATCGCCCCCACTGGCGCACAGGTAGTCGAAGTAGGGCCACTCAATGCAACCATTCACCAGATCAATGAGCATGTCGGTATTGCTGATTTAGACAGGCTCTCAGAAATTTATCAACAAACGCTGATTAAGCTTCTCACTCCCACCTCTTCATAGTCTTGCCAAACCCGGCTTTTCCTGCAAAGGGGTATATATTGACCTTTATCAATATATATAAAAATTCCTGCGCTACACTGCCGCTCTGTACAGATCCAATCTTCTGAGGTGAAATTATGAATTCGAGCATTCCTGAAACAAGCAAACAACCCAGTCCTTTTCACCCCGACAATGAAGTGGCTTATCAACAGTGGCGAGATCAAAAACTGGAAAATTATCCTGAAAATATCGGCGGGTTGATTGTCGAAATTGATGATCCTCGCAACCTTACTCAGAACGAATTCGAAGCTCTGCTCAGCCGCGCGCAGAAAACCAATATGGCGTTGTACGTGAGCAAAACCGGCAGTGATCCCAGCCCGGAAATTCCACTGGCAATGGCTCAACAGTTTGGCCTGCGCGCACTCAATAAAAACTGGCTGGCTGATGAAAGCGGCCTGACCTCGTTGACGGTACGTGATGAGGGTGTGCGCAAACATTACATCCCGTTCACCAATCGTGCTATCAACTGGCACACCGATGGCTACTACAATATCGCCAGCCAACAAATCCAGGCACTGAACCTGCATGTGGTTGCCCGCGCTGCCAGTGGTGGCGAGAACGCCTTAATGGATCATGAAATCGCTTACATCCTTTTACGCGAAAAAAATCCTGATTACATCCGCGCACTGATGGCCGCCAATACCATGACCATCCCCGCACGCATTGAAGACGGCAAGGTCGCGCGTCAGGAAGAACCGGGGCCAGTGTTCAGCATCACTGCCGAGGGTAACCTGCACATGCGCTACACCATCCGGGTTAACAATGTTATCTGGGCAGACGATCCTCTCACCAACGAAGCACTGACAGCGCTAAAGGATATTCTCGAAGGCGACTCAAATTATATTTATCGGGGTTTACTGGAACCGGGTATGGGTTTAATTAGCAACAATGTATTGCATGATCGCGCAGCATTTACTGATGATGCCGAACACAAACGCCATTATTATCGCGCCCGTTATTTCGAACGCCTTGCCGGTACGGACATTTCTGCGTAGTTGATAAACAGTTTGGT
>CAZIJT010000067.1:0-13387 GCA_964539595.1 uncultured Thiohalophilus sp.
AAAATAATTGATTTCAAGCCCCAAGGCAAATCAGCCGTGAATCTGTTAAGCGGCAGTGAATCTGTTAAAATGCCGGGATGGATATATCTCACATTCTTGATCCTCTTAATGATGCTCAACGTCAGGCTGTTTGCGCCCCCGCGGGGCATGTTCAGGTGCTGGCCGGAGCCGGTAGCGGCAAGACCCGGGTGCTGGTACATCGGATTGCCTGGTTACTTCAGGCCGAAGGCGTTTCGCCCTACGGGGTGCTGGCGGTAACCTTTACCAACAAGGCGGCGGGGGAGATGCGCGGGCGTATCGAACAGCTGCTGAATATTCCTGCCAGCGGATTATGGGTTGGTACTTTTCATGGCATTGCGCACCGCCTTTTACGCATGCACTGGCAGGAAGCACAACTGCCGCAAGACTTTCAGATTATCGACAGCGATGATCAACTACGCAGTTTGCGTCGGCTAATCCGCGAGCAGGGCATCGACGAGAATCATTACCCGCCGCGTGAAGTGCAGTGGTATATCAATGCGCGCAAAGATGAAGGCCTGCGCCCGGATAATATCGACTGTAACAATGATGCCCATCTGCGGCAGAGGATAGAAATCTATCGTGCCTATGAAGCACTGTGTCAGCGCTCGGGACTGGTCGATTTTGCCGAGCTGTTATTGCGTGCGCATGAGCTGTGGTTGAAGCAGCCGCAGTTGTTGCAGCATTATCAACAGCGTTTCAAACATATTCTGGTGGATGAATTTCAGGACACCAACACGATTCAGTATGCGTGGATACGGATGCTGGCCGGTGGTGATAGCTCGGTGTTTGCGGTGGGGGATGATGATCAGTCTATTTATGGCTGGCGCGGTGCGCGGGTGGAAAATATTCACCAGTACAGTAAGGACTACGCGAATACTGCAATCTTTCGGCTGGAACAAAATTACCGTTCCACCGGCAACATCCTTAACGCCGCTAATGCATTGATTGCCAATAATAGCGAACGCATGGGCAAGAATCTGTGGACAGAGGGAAGTGATGGCGAAAAAATCCAAATCTACGGTGCCTTCAATGAACTGGATGAAGCCAACTATATTGCCGGACAAATTCAGGACTGGATTGACGGTGGCGGCCTGCGCAGTGACTGCGCATTGCTTTATCGTTCCAACGCCCAGTCGCGGGTACTGGAAGAAGCCTTAATCAAAAATGCTATTCCTTATCGAGTTTATGGTGGTCTGCGATTTTTTGAACGTCAGGAAATTAAAGACGCATTGGCTTACCTGCGTTTAATTAACAATCATCAAGATGATGCTTCATTAGAACGTATCATTAATCTGCCCACTCGTGGCATTGGTAATCGCACGGTTGAACTTCTGCGTGAAACTGCGCGCGGCAATGAGATGTCTATGTGGCAGGCGCTGTGGAAAATGCAGGAAGAAAAAACCTTACCCGCGCGTGCGCTGAGCGCGTTGAAAAATTTTGCCGATCTGATTGATTCACTGAAAGCAGCCGTGAGCGATCTGACTCTGGGCGAGAAAATTGAACAGGTGAATCAGCATAGTGGCCTGATTGAACATTATAAAAAAGAAAAAGGTGAGAAGGGTCTCGCGCGGATAGAGAACCTGGAAGAACTGGTGAATGCTGGACGTTCCTTTGATATCGATGATTATGATAGTGAACTACCCGAGATGGATGAGGTGACCGCCTTTCTTTCGCATGCGGCACTCGAAGCGGGTGATACGCAGGCCGATGAATGGGATGACTGTGTGCAGTTGATGACGCTGCACTCAGCTAAAGGGCTGGAGTTCAAACAGGTGTTTCTTTGTGGCATGGAAGAAGGCCTGTTCCCTCATCGTTTATCGGCTGAAGATCCTGTGCGTCTGCAAGAAGAACGTCGGCTTTGTTATGTCGGTATGACGCGCGCGATGGAACGACTAAATTTATGTTATGCCGAAAAGCGTAGGCTTTATGGTGATGATAAATATACTCGGCCTTCTCGTTTTCTTAAAGAGATCCCGGAAGAGTATATTGAAGAAGTGCGCATGCAGGGTTTTGATACAAAGCCTGCTTATGCCATAGGCACTTCAACTATTCAGGAAGAAAACGAAACAGGATTGCAACTTGGTCAATGTGTACATCACCAGACGTTTGGTGAAGGCGTAGTTTTAAACTACGAAGGTCAGGGACGTCATGCGCGAGTACAGGTAAACTTTGCCCATAATGGAAGTAAGTGGTTGGTGCTTGAGTATGCTAATTTGGAGTTATGTTAAAATGGTTTTGCCTGCTTTGTTGGGACATATAATATTTAATGCGACTGCATTAGATCAATAGACTTTTACTGATCATCAGGATTATACTTCCCACAAATCATTAACCGTTATTATCATGTTCGTAACCGACTGTAAAAAACGCGTCATTTATTTTCAGAGCATTTTGCTTCTGCTAAGTTCGTTTAGCCTGTTGGTTCAGAATGCAATGGCGACTAGCTGTCATATTAAAAATGACGGTATTATGATGCCGATGCAAATATCTGTTCAGATAAATCAGCAGCAGATGAATGATGTTAGTGAAAAATGTTGTGGTAATTGCAACTGCATCGAGCAACAGTGCATGAGCAGTTGTTCCATGTTAAATTCCATCGTAATTGCCATAAGTACAAATGCAGTCGATAGTCTGTTTCTGGATAATGCTAGCGCTGTTGCCACAATGCCAATACCCTTTGGTATCTCCCATCTTCCCGAGCGGCATCCTCCCCGTCTTACTGTTCTCTAAATGTTGTAGCTGGATCATTCCAGCGCTGTTATTTCAACATCTCTGTAGTGTTTACAGAAAACAAATGTTGGTGTAGCGGTTGATTATTAAAAACAAATTTTGAGGATATTATTATGAGATTAAAATTGTCGGCGCTGGCCTGCGCCTTAAGTATGGTCACCTATGCAAACGCATGGGCTGAAACAGATATCGAAAAACTGAGAGCGGAAGTTGATGCCTTGAAAACCCAGGTTGAAAGTGCAGCGGAATGGAAAACTCCTACCACCCTGGTGCATCTTGCCGGTTATGCGGATGTGGGCTATACCGATAGTAAATCAGAAGCAGGTTCATTCAATGTCGGTACCTTTGCCCCTATTTTTCACTATCAGTTTAATGAAAGTGTGATGCTTGAAGCAGAGCTGGAATTTTCTATTAATGAAGAAGGTACAACAGACGTTGGACTGGATTACATGACCATTGATATTTTTATGGGCGACTATGCCGCACTTGTAGTCGGCAAGTTCCTGAGTCCACTGGGGCAGTTCCGCCAAAATCTTCACCCCTCCTGGATCAACAAAATGGCTTCGGCACCGGTTGGTTTTGGCCATGATCAAGCAGCACCGAATGCAGAGATCGGAGCAATGGTGCGAGGGGGATTCCCCATGTCGGGGATTTATGCCAACTATGCCGCCTATCTTGGTAATGGAGCCACGTTGGAAGCGGATGCTAATGAAGTAGAAAAAATTGAAACTCCCGGACTGAATAAAGATGGTGATGGCAAGAAAGTGGGAGGGGGGCGCTTTGGTCTGTACTTCCCAACGCAGAAACTGGATCTGGGTCTATCTGCCGCAACCGGCAAGGTGTCGGTGCGCTCGGGTTCTTCCGCAACAGGGTTCATTTATGATGAAGGCCGCAGCTATGACGTACTTGGAGCTGATTTTACCTGGCACTTAAATCAGCTTGACGTACGTGGTGAATATGTCAAACAGGAATATGGCGCGCAGGCTAGCAGTGTTGCAGCGGACGCAGGTTCATGGGAAGCCTGGTATATACAGGCGGCCTACGGCTTTGGTGCTGCGAAATGGGAAGCCGTTGTTCGCTATGGTGAATATGACACGCCGCATGATAGTCAGGATAAAAATCAAAGCATGGTCGGTATCAACTATCTGTTTGCCAGCAACGTGATTGGTAAGGTGGATTATGAATTTAACGATAATCCTAATGCGGGATTGATATCGGATGATCGTCTGTTATTGCAACTGGCTTACGGCTTCTAAGGAGAATTGAACATGAAATTAACAATTAAAACTTTGAATAGAACTCTGTTGGCGGTTGCCGTAGTAAGCATTGCCGGAATGAGCACAGCAACAATGGCGAGTGAAAAACAAGCGGGTGATTTTGGTCGTGGTGCGATGCAGTGGGTAGACCATTGTGGCCGTTGTCATAATGTTCGTGATCCGAAAGAGTTACGGGATGATCAGTGGGTTAGTACGGTCTACCATATGCGTATTCGTGCAGGATTAACCGGCCAGCAAACTCGGGATATTTTAACTTTCCTGCAGGCGAGCAACTAATGTCTTGGTGTATCCATTAACTGGGTATTGCAAGGACTCACGTTGGGTCTGGCAGCAGGCCAATATTATTGGCCTGCTGTTCGATCCCCGCTGCTTGCAGCGAAGCAACATCGTAGGTGCGGCTTCTGCCCTGTGGGCACAGGTGAGCCGCACATGTTCGCCTCATAGTGCCCGTAGGGTGGAAGGCGAACCTACTACTCATACCCTGTCAGCTTGCTGCGGGGTTGTTTATTCCGGAAAAGATTAATGTAAACAACATTTTTTATATTTTTTGCCACTTCCACAGGGGCAGGGATCATTACGACCTACTCGGGGTTCAGTTCGATGCAGGGGCGCTGTATTTTCACGCCGTGCCAGCCAGAATGCGTGGATTTTTCTTACGTTGGGGGCGATGGATTGTTTGATGTTTTCTTTCCCATTCCGCTCCGCGACATGCCCTTGCCAGTCCCCAGCTTCGGTAAATGCTAAAATAGGGGTGAGTAGAATTTCCATTTCGGTTCCACCCGCTTCCCAGGCATCGCCGAGTAGTTCGACTCCGCGCCGGTAACCTTCACACCATTCATCGACGAGGGTATGTGTTTTTCCCTTGGCTTCATGCGCCATAAAGATAGGTTCGAACTCCTCGGGTTGTTCGATCAACATTCCAGTAATGCCGTTCATGTGGCGTACTATTAGTGAAAATATTTTTTCAAATTCTTTTTCATTTTCCCATTTTGGCTCAAAGTCAGCCCATACGGCGGGTAGCCATTGTGAGGGGAGAATCATGGCGGGGCCGCTGACAACCGCAGTGAGAAACCCATCCAGTTCGCTAATTACCAGTACACCTTCATCTTTACCTTCTATGTAGTTTTCACCACCACGGGTTACTAAAAACTGCTCAAGATAGTCGGTTTCTTCTTCGCTTAAGGGGTTAAAAATATCATTCATGTTGAGGTTTAGTTAATCTCTTTGAGTTTAATTCCTCGCTGCTTGCAGCGAAGTTCTACTGTAGGTTCGGCTTCAGCCGTACCGGTGTGGCTGAAGTCGAACCTACTTAACGGATACCCCGTCCGCTTGCTGCACGAGGTAGTTCATTTGGTACGAGAAAGATTGATTAATTTATTATACTTGGCTGCCGCGAAGTAAAGAACAGGAATCTGTGCCGAATGCAGCAATAAGTAAATAACATTGCTGAAATAACGGTGAGGATAGTGTGCATGCTTAGTGAATAATTGCAGTGTCGTTATCGCTGGCGGCAGGTTTGAGCCAGTCGCTTTCAAGTGAGAGAGTGTTGGGCTTGCCGAGGTAGTGACCCTGAGCAAAATCGACACCGAAGCTTTTCAGCAGGATCAGCGTTTCTTCGTTTTCAACAAACTCGGCGATGGTCTGCTTATGCAGGGCATGGGCGATCTGGTTCATGGATTTGACCATGGCCTGATCGACACTGGACTCGGCCAGGCCTTTGACGAAGGAGCCGTCAATTTTCAGCTTGTCTACCGGCAGATGTTTGAGATAGGTGAAGGAGCAGAAGCCAGTACCGAAATCATCGAGTGCAAACTGGCAGCCGATTTCTTTGAGCTTGTGGATAAACTCACTGGCGGCAGAAAGATTGGAGATGGCGGCGGATTCGGTTATCTCGAAAGTTAAAGCGGAAGGGTCGAGCCGGGTATCATGTAGCAGACTTTGGATCATCGGCAGCAGTTGCTTGTCTTCAAAGGCGCGCCCAGAGAGGTTAATAGCAAAATGTGTCGACTGGCCATTGTCATGCATGTGGGCTAATTTTTTCACAGCCGCTTCTACGGTCCATCGGTCGACGTTGTTGATCAAGCCGAAGCGCTCTGCGGCGGGCATGAAGCCGCCGGGCAGGATAGTGTCACCATTTTTCATTTTCATGCGCAGCAGGACTTCGTAATCCTGAACACTGTTGTCGGCAATCGACATGATCGGCTGGAAGGCGAGGATGAAACGATCCTGTTCAAAGGCATCGCGGACGCGGGTGGCCCAGCCGATGTCTTCGGCCATGCCGTCTTTTTCCTTGTCTTCCGGGGTGGATAGGTGCACACAGTTGCGACCCTGAGTCTTGGCGATGTTGCAGGCCAGATCCGCATGCAACAGCACATCTTCAGCCGATGGACTGTCACTGGTAATCATGGAGATGCCGATACTACAGGTGATATTGAAAGACTTGCCGCTATCGATGTAACGAAAGTCTTCGAATAGCTTGCGAATGTTCTCGGCTACCTGGTTGGCCGCCGGGGTGTCGAGGTTATACAGCAGCACGGTGAATTCGTCACCGCCGAAGCGCGAGAGTAGATCGCCTTCGCGGGTATGATTATGCAGCATTTTTGTGCATTCGAGCAGTAGCCGATCACCGGCAGCGTGGCCGAGTGTATCGTTGACGTATTTGAACTGATCCAGATCTAAATAGAGCATGGCACATTCTGAGCCGCTACGTGCCACGCGGGTAATCAGGCGTTCGAGTTCCTGCATGAAATATTTGCGATTGAACAGACCGGTAAGAGAGTCATGTTGTGCCTGCCAGGTGAGTTCATGTTCAAAGGCTTTCTGTGCGGTGATGTCGCGCGCGGTGCCAGTGATGCTGACAAGCTTGTTGTTATCATCGAACTGAGGGCGAGCATTGAAACTGAGATGGCGCAGGCCGCCTTCTCGATCCAGATGTACCGTTTCATAGTTGAGCAGCTCCTCGCCCTGTTGCAGGCTGGAAAGCGCGTCACTATCTCGCTCCACGGAATCCGGTGACTGAAAATCGCTAAAGTGCTGGCCGATCATTTCCTGCGGCGGGTAACCGTAAATTCGGCTCACCGCATCGTTAAGATACGTCCAGCGGCCATCGGCATCCATGCTCCAGACCAGATCGTGCGCCAGCACCACCAGATTGCGATAACGGGCTTCAGCTTCGACCAGTTTCTTTTCTGCCGCCTTACGGTCGGTGATGTCGGCAACCAGACAGGTGATGTATTGCTTGCCGTGCATTTGCATCTGACTTAAGCGAACCGAGACTGCAAGATGGTGCCCCTTGCGGTGCAGACCCTGGGTTTCCTGTTCTTTTTGTAACAGGCCGTGCTCATGCTGCTCAGTAAATACGTCGGGCAGTAATATTGCCAGAGGTTTGCCGTGAACCTCGTGGCCGTGATAACCGAACAGTTCTTCGGCGGCCGGATTGAAGGTTTCGATTTCCCGCTTGTGATTGACCACGATGATGGCTTCAGCGGCATGATCGACAATCGCATGCATATGTGATTCCTGATCGCTGAGGCGGCTGAACAGGCGTCCCAGAGTTTGCACCAGAGAACCGATTTCATCGACCGAGCGAGGGCGCAGGCGGCGCGCCAGATCTAGATAATTGGATGCGCCGCTGTTGTCCACCAGTTCCTGCACCGGTGCCAGCGATTGTTTCAGGGCGCGAATCATCAGCAGGGTCAGAGTGAAGGACATGCCGCTCATGAGCAGCCAGATCATCATGATTTCGCTGGGCATAAAGCCGGTCTGCCACCAGTAGTAACGCAACAGGATAGTGGTGCAGAGTACAGGTAGAAATGCACCAATTAACAGCATCTTGGATTGCATGCTGACATGCACGCGGGTGTGGCCGATGTGGTGAGCCAGCCGACCCAGAGTAGACAGTGAAAGCAGGTAACCGGGTAGACCCGCCATGATGGCGATCACCAGTTGCAGCAGGATAAAGTGCAGCAGGCTGATGTAGGTGGTGGTGCCGGTTGGATACAGGCCATACCAGTGCTGGATAGTGGGTACGCTGAGCGCATAGATCAGGAAGACAGCCCAGTAATTGTCGCTGAAGTTGTTAAGACGGCGGTTAAAGATTTCAGGTAGAGTAGCCTGATTCGGATGTTGCTCTACCCAACGGGTGATGGGGTTGAGGTAGCGCATGAAATGTATGGCCTGCCCGAGCAGTAGCAGCAGTGACGTTGCTATGAGCAAAATACCACCGGGCCAGACAAACAGGGTGGTCGTGTCGAGCATGCCAAAGCCAACGGCAATGGTGTATCCAAGCAGGGGAGTCATAGCAAAACTAAGTGTGGCGAGTAACAGCAGGCGTTTTTTTAACGATGATAAGGTATGTTGCATAAAACCTGTCGTGCCTTTTTTATTGGTTATTGAGCAGCGGTTGAATTTAATTAGCTAACGTATTTACGGTAACTGAAGTCGCGGGAAGGAACTGCAAACTGTGTTGCAAATGATGGCAGAAAGAAGTGGATCGCGCCAGAAAATATTTATGCGCACTTTAGCCGCAATTGTTAATGCCATGCCGAGCTAAATTAGCGGAACTGTTTGAATTACAGGCTTAAAATGCGTTTAACATGCATATCAGAATTTTATAATTTGGTAAGAGGCAAATATGAAAAGACGGGAATTTATAAAAAAAACTAGCACCAGTGGGCTGCTTGTCGGCGGTCTGCTGACAGCTGCACCTGTGGTGCATGCCGGAACAAAAATTAAATGGAAAATGGTGACTACCTGGCCTAAAAATTTCCCTGGACTGGGGACGGGCGCGAATAATCTTGCCCACCTGATTACCGAGATGAGCGGGGGGCGTTTGCAGGTTAAAGTGTACGGTGCCAAAGAACTGGTACCAGCGTTTGAAGTCTTTGATGCGGTGTCACGCGGTACGGCACAAATGGGGCACGGTGCGGCCTACTACTGGAAAGGTAAGGTAGCCTCGGGACAATTTTTTGCCGCCGTGCCCTTTGGCATGAATGCGCAGGAAATGAACGCCTGGTTATATTATGGCGGCGGTGAAAAACTCTGGCAGGATCTGTATCAACGTTTCAACATCATTCCGGCGGCAGCGGGCAATACCGGGGTGCAGATGGGTGGCTGGTTCAATAAAGAAATTAATGCCGTTGCCGATCTTAAAGGCCTGAAAATGCGTATCCCCGGTCTGGGAGCCGAAGTATTGAAGCGCGCAGGCGGCACACCAGTGAGTTTACCCGGCGGCGAAATTTATACTTCACTACAGTCGGGCGCGATTGATGCGACTGAATGGGTTGGGCCGTATAACGATCTGGCCTTTGGTTTATACAAGGCAGCGAAATATTATTATTACCCCGGCTGGCATGAGCCGGGTAGTGTGCTTGAAGCGTTGGTAAATAAAAAAGCCTACGAGGATCTCCCCAAGGATTTACAGAGCATCGTCATGAATGCCTGCAAAATTGTGAATACGGATATGCTGGCCGAATATACGGCACGTAATAATGCGGCGTTGCATACACTGGTCAGTAAACACAAGGTTCAACTGCGTCCTTTCCCCGATGAGGTGCTGAAAAAGCTAGCGCAGCTTTCCGAGGAGGTGGTCAGTGATGTGGCGGCTAAAGATAAAGATGCGCAGAAAATTTATCAGTCCTTCAGCGCTTTCCGTGAACAGGCGATGGCCTGGCACAAAGTATCGGAGCAGGCTTTTTTGCGTGCGCGGGAGTTGTAATGTCATAACTGGGTAGGTTGGGCTTCATTTCATTCAGCCCAGGCTACGGGGATTTTTTTAACTTCAATGATGCGGAGTTAATACAGTAACGTAGGCCAGTGGGTTGCGGACCATCGGTAAACAGATGACCAAGGTGGCCACCGCAGTGGCGGCAGAGAACTTCTACTCGGGTCATGCCGTGGCTGCTATCTTTATTTTCAACAATGGCATTTTCATTCACTGGCTGCCAGTAACTCGGCCAACCACTGCCCGAGTCGTACTTGCTAGATGAGTCAAACAGGGCTTCATCACAGCCTGCGCAGAGATAGATCCCCGGTGTTTTACAATCATGATACTGGCCACTGAATGCAGGCTCCGTTCCCTGCTCACGCAAAACACGGTATTGCTCGGCGCTAAGACTGGCTTGCCACTGTTTTTCGGATTTCATATCGTTGTTGTTTCACGGAGTTTTCATTTATTAACCTGAATTCAGCTTAAGCCAGTCAGAGTTAAAAGAATAGTCCACAAATGTACGAAAAAAATGCCAATAAGTTTTTTGGTGGGCGGTGCCCACCCTACACGTTTATTGTTTGCCTTGAGTAGCCGCTTTATTCATTCCGTAGGGTGGGCACTGCCCACCATGGAGGCTAACTATGCTAGCTTGAAGTGCGAGACCAGCGTTTTCAACTGCCCCGACATATCGGAGAGTGACTCGCTGGTGGCGGTGGTCTGTTCCATGTCGCTAAGACTATCGGCGGCAATCTGGCTGATATTAACGATGCTGCGGTTAATTTCCTCGGCCACCGAGGATTGCTCTTCGGAAGCGCTGGCGATCTGGATGTTCTTTTCAGTAATCGCATCGACGGCACGAATGATTTCATCCAGCGAATGACCGACCTGTTCGGCGTTCTGTACACTTTCTTCTGCTTGCGTTTGTCCTACCTGCATCGCATCCACGGCCTGCCCCGCGCTGCTTTGCAGACGTTCGACAATCTCTTCAATTTCCTGCGTGGATTGCCGACTACGCTGAGCCAGGGTGCGAACTTCATCCGCGACCACGGCAAAGCCACGCCCCTGTTCGCCCGCGCGGGCGGCTTCGATGGCGGCATTCAGTGCCAGAAGATTAGTTTGTTCGGCAATGTCACGAATGACATTGAGTACGGCACCGATATTTTCACTGTCCGAACTTAGCTGGTTTAGCATGCTGGCCGTGTTGTTTACTTCATCGGCCAGTTTGCGGATGCTGGACAGATTGGCACTGACCACATTTTTACCCTTATGTGCTTCTTCATCGGCCAAACGTGAGGCATCGGCGGCATCGGAGGCATGTTGTGCCACTTCCTGCACCGTCGCGGTCATCTCATTAATCGCGGTGGCAACTTGTTCGGTTTCGCTATTTTGACGTGAGACACGCTCATTGGTTTCCTGACTGGCGCTGTTAAGTTGTGAGGATGATGAGCTTAGTTGACTTGCTGAATCATGCACTCGGGAAAGCATGGCATGGAATTCCTCCATCATTTTATTGAAGTGCTTTGCCATACTGGAGATTTCATCTTTTTTGCCCCGATGCTCGGCGCGCAGAGTAAGATCATTGTGGTTGCTGACATGATCCATTATTTGAGACAGGTTCTGAACCGGTTTGATAATGCCGGTGGCAATCCGATAGATAACCACAACCAGTAACGATAATAGTGATAGCGACAGGATCCAGTTGAGCAGTGATGAACGCTGGAGTTCGTCCTCGATGCGGGCGGTAGTTGTTTCGGTCAGGCTTTGCAGAAGATCTTCTGATTGGTGAACGGTGTTGCGCATTTGTCCATGCAGTCCCAGTTTGCTGCTCAGTCCTTTTTCTTCATAGCTTTTGATCAGAGTATGGAAGTCAGTTTGGTATGTGAGCATATCCTTGCGAATGGCCTGCTGGGTTTGAGGATTAAGGTTGACCGTGTTTAGATCACGCATGAAGGTACTGAAGTCTTTGTTAAATTTTGTCTGGTACTTAATGTCGAGGCGTTGTAAAAAATCTTTTTCTCGTCGGCGCAGCAGATACATGTCTTTTAGCAGTAGTACGTTGCCCAGATCTTTTAATCGTTTTTCTGCATCGTGTACTGCATCGCGCAGACTGCCGTGTAAACCACTTTTGTGATCCAGTCCGAGTTTTTTCTGAATGGTAATGATCCCGGAAAAACTTTTCTGGTAGCTCGCCAGTACGCTAGAAAGTTCGCTAACCTGGTCACTATTCATGCCTGATTTCATCAATAAATTTTTCAGCTCAGAGACCTGCTTCTGTAACAACTGATAATTGGCGTCAAATTTCTTCTGGTACTTGAGAGCATGGCGGGCAAGAAAATCTTTTTCGTTACGGCGCAGTGTGAGCATGCCGGTCTCAACCTTGCTTACCTGCAATTGTGCCTGCTGCAGATTAAAAATATGATTAGCACTGTAACGTGACAATGCCAGCATGCCGACCATGCCAAGTGCAAATAGAAGGGTGAGTAAGATTAGTTTTGTTTTGATTGAGTAGTTGCTCATTCCAGGCTTCCTTTTGAACGGTGATGTACCCTTGTCGTTTTTATCTAAAATATAAACAGGTGCAGAAAATTAACGGTGGCTTAATAAAACCGGAATAGATTTGCAGAGAAGCCAACGGTAGAGTACCTATCGACATGGAAATGAATGACTTTAAATTAAATAAAAAACCTAGGGTTAATGCTTATAGTTAAGGCGTGAATGCACAAATAGAGTGCATAAAACAGGGCGGATTAATTGAAATGATTCTAGTTTATCCATAGATAATCCCCGGCAGCCAGGTGGCGATAGCGGGCCAGTAGGCGAGTAGGCCGAGCATGAATAGCTGGATTATAATGAAGGGAATAACGCCGCGATAAATTTCCAGCGTGCTAATACTTTTGGGTGCAACACCGCGCAGATAAAAAAGTGCAAAACCAAACGGCGGGGTGAGAAATGAAGTCTGTAAATTGATGGCAATCATGATTCCCAACCAGATGGGATCGAGCCCCATACTTAACAACACTGGACCAACGATAGGTACGACTACAAAAGTGATTTCGATAAAGTCGAGAATAAAACCGAGCAGGAACATTAATAACATCACAATGAACATCGCACCGATGACGCCACCGGGCAGATCGGTTAATAATTCCTGTACTAGATCATCACCGCCAAAACCACGAAACACCAGTGAGAATAGTGACGCGCCGATCAGGATCATAAACACCATGCTGGTCACATCGGTGGTGGTGCGCATGACTTCTTTTAATATTGTTAAGTTAAATTGTTTTTGAAGTAGTGCCAGTAATATTGCCCCCATCGCCCCGACCGATGCAGCTTCGGTCGGGGTGGCGGCACCGGCTATGATTGAACCGAGTACCGCAAACACTAATAGCAGGGGGGGCAGCAGGACTTTGAACACCCGTATTTTTAGCCCGTCGCTTTCACGCGCGCGTTCATCGGCGGGAATGGCCGGGGAGCTGCTGGGTCGTAGCAGGGCAACAGCGAATTGATAAAGAATATACAGAGCCACGAGCATCAGGCCGGGGATCAATGCCCCGGCAAATAGATCACCGACGGAGATACTTTCCGGGGAGAAAATGCCCATATCCAGCTGTGCCTGTTGATACGCGCTGGCGAGCACATCGCCGAGCAG
>CAZIJT010000068.1:0-12964 GCA_964539595.1 uncultured Thiohalophilus sp.
TTGTGTTAGCCAGCGAAAGCCCCGGCAACAACAAAAGTAAAAAGAATGACATCAGCTTATTCAAAATAGATCTCCATCGACATAATCATGAGCGCACATACCTTATCCGAAGGTATGTAAAGAAAGGGTGAAAAAGGCTTGTGGGGCGGGAGGCAATCGCCCCGCCTATGACCACATAAAACCCAGCATTATATCGAAATCCAGAGCTTTGTTAAAGTTTCATTAATTTTTAATCTCTACGGGTTAAATTCCCCGCTGCTTGCAGCGAAGCAATATCGTAGGTGCGGCTCATGGTGCCCGTAAGGGTAGAAGGCGAACCTACCACTCATACCCCGTCAGCTTGCTGCGGGGAAGTTTATTATTGTCGGCGGTTATCGGGGTTTGTAGGAAGCCGACGTTAAAATAAAAAAAGCCCGGACTGTGTAACAGCCCGGGCTTTTAGAGTGTGGCTAAATTTACTGACGGATAGCGGGGCCGTTCAGTTTGATACCGTTACTCATATAGGTGTGGAAGAATTCCAGGTTGTTATAAGCGGCGGTATGTACTTTGAGCGGCTTGGCACGAACCTGTTTGTTACAACCACCGTAGCGACGCTGAATAGTGCCCAGACCATCGAAGGGTTTAGAATCACCACCGCGTTTTTTGGCTGACTTGGAAGCCCATTTCTTACGCCATACCGGGAAGTGCGAAGTCTGCCCCAATGCTGGGCTGAGCAGGTTACCGCGAACCATTTGCCCTGAAGAATAAACATGGCAGTCTGCACAGGAGAAGTTCAATTGACCTCGTTTGGCATAGAAGAAAGTTTTACCTGACTGGTAGGCATCCATCGCGGCTGAATCACTGGGAATAACGACGTTCTGTTTCTTTCCGCGTGAGGTGTAGGCCATGTAAGCACTAATAGCGGCCAGTTTGCCTTTTTTGTATTTCAGCTTCTCGCCTTTAACATCAACGCCGTTGTCTTTCAGACAGCTCATGATGTCTTCTTCCAGAGTGCGAACCTTCCCCGTTTGTTTATCAAAGTAGGGATAGTTTTGCTTGATGCTGACGCCACCATTCTTGAAGCAGCTTTTCATGCCGTACTTGGCAAACATTTGTTCACCTTTTTCGACAGCTTCTTCGTAGGCTGGAAACTCTTCACTTTCCTGCCATTCAAAGCGGCGAGATTTGTCGAGTGAGTAAATGCCATTACCATAGTCCTGAAGCTTAACGCCGGGAAATTTTTTGTAGAAATGGGCGCGAAACTCTTCGAGGTCAGCCTGCGGTGTGGCAGTAGCCAGCAGCGGCATCAGCCCCATAATTGAGATAGCACTCAATGTAATGAGTAATTTTTTCATATAAAAACTCCTGTCATCCTGTAATCAGAATAGTTTTGTGTGAATCCAACGCTATTTAATTTTGCTCGAAGCTGAATCCTTCTCACCCTTGTTATCTACCCAGCTAATGGTGATGGTGTCGCCTGCGGCACCCCCGGTAAACTGGTAGGAGAGATAGGGATTCTTGGAGACAGCAGGACCCCACTGTGCGAGTACAACGTTATTACCATTGTGCTGACAGGTGACTTCCTGAATATAGTGAGCAGGGACGAGTTTGCCGGTTGTCTTGTCTTTACGCTGACCGGTTTCCATTTTATGGGTAATCAGCGCCTTGACCGTAGTGGTATCGCCTTTCAAGCGAGCCCGGAGGCGAATTGTGGATTTAGCCATGAGTATTTCCTCTAAAAATTCAGTTCTTATTTAGTAAATGAAAACGCCTGTTTTCATTAGCCGCCACAGCCACCGATGGTGACTTTGACTTCCTTACGTGCGCTATAAGTTTTGCCACCGGCGACGACGACTGCAATGATGCTGGAGGTCTTGCCCATCTTGATACGGGTGGAAATATAGCCTTTGGCATTGCCGGACATTTTAAAATTGGCCGACATGGGTGTGCCATTTTTCTCAGCAATGATGCCGATGTCAGTAACATCGCTCAGGCTGGTAGTAACTGAAACAGGAACAACCGCGCCGTTTTCGGCAATGTCAGGAGCCTTGATGGTGATGTCACTGCTAGGTGCAGACTCAGCTGAGCCGTATAGTCCGCTCATAGCGTCCTGTACGGATTTGGCTTCAAATGCGGATTTTGGCCAGGCGGCAAGTACCTGACGGGGTTGCAGCAGGCCTGCGCCTACGGCAACGGCTACAGCCGAACCGGCCAGCGTACCTTGTAAAAATGATCGACGTTGCATTCGTAATCTCCAAAAATATATTTAACTTCAAAAATAATTGATATCAGTAAAGGTTTAGAGTGAATAGACCCATTCGGTAATGGCATCAATTTCTTTTTCACTGAGAATTTCATGTTTGCCGAAAGGCGGCATCATGGTGGCTGCGTTAGACGCAGTTGAATCCCAGATCTGTGCGCGCATTTTGGCCTTGTCAGGGAATCGACTTTTCATTCCAACGAAAGGAGGGGCAATATTACCTGCAAGGTGGGCACCTTCATAATCATGGCAAGTGAAACAGTTACCCTTCTTGCGGTTTTCGGCGAGTTTTTTGCCTTGAGCAACGAGTGCTTCATCAGCAAAGACAACTTGTGGCACAAGTGTCATAGTACCCAGCAGTGTTGCAACTGTGCTGGCGGCGATTACGAGCTTAGCGGTTTTCCGCATAATTTCCTCCTCGTGTTAATGGACGTATTGGTTGTTGTGTTCTGTTTGTGAACGCTTCGCAAGGACGACTATCGAAGTGCTCTGTTTGTTTTGCAACATAGATTACCTGCAATCGAGTTCAGTATAATGTCTCTATATCTAACCTTACCATTGATAGACGTTTGTAATGGTCAGTATATTCCGAGTAAACGAATTTAAATTGTATTTAGTTCTCAGTTTTTGTCATGTTGTTATTGCCATGACTTGCTAGTGGTGTTCAAACGAGCAGGAAACTATTAATAAACCAGCTAAGTAGCACTAATGACAGCAGGGCAATAACAATACTGCGATCAAAAATACCTGAGCGCGGCAGCGTACAGCTGGGCGTTTTATTAAGCAGGTTCTGAGAATTTTTACTATCGGCCATTAGCGGGCTCCTCCAAATCTTGTAATTCAAATATACAAAAGCTGATATAGCCAGGATTACCAATCCTGAATTATCCATACCTGCAAGAGAGCCGGAGAAGCTGTCAGTTTTTATTATTGTCGATAGCGCTTATTGTTAGTGTCCTTTTATTACTACCGTAGGGCGAAGATGACGCATCCGGGGCATCATTGTCAAGCCCTCCGTTGCTTATTAGATATTAGTAATGTACGGGCACGATTTGAGATGTGCGAACAGGCATATCTGAAGGGGTAACCATGAGAGAGGTTTCTCTTTGACGCTAACAACCAGGCTATGAACACCATCGCTGACGCTGTATTATATTGTAGGCTTTGTTTTGTATTTCCGGCTTGGGGTGAACGAGCCTGATACGGGTAGCCACACAATTCGTCTGCGTTTTATAAAACGGGAAATTTCATCAGGGCAAAGTCTACTACATGGGTCTATTGACGTTTTTACTGTGTTTACCGATAGCCGGTGTCGTTGTTATTGCCGCGCTACCGGGGAATCGACCCCAGCTTGTGCGTGCGACAGCCTTACTTTTCAGTGTTGGCTCATTGCTGTTTTCCTGGGGGCTTCTTTCTCGCTTTAATTTTTCCGCTGATATGCAGTTCAGTGAACATGTTTCCTGGAATTCACAACTGGGAACGGCCTATAGCCTTGCGGTCGATGGCATCTCCTTTCCCATGGTATTGCTGGCAACCTTGCTTTGCTTTGTTGCCCTGTTGGCATCAAAAGCCGAAAAATTCCAGAGCCGTGCCTACTATTCATTAATGTTGTTGCTTGAGTCGGCCATGCTTGGCGTGTTCATGGCGCAGGACTGGTCGCTATTCTATATATTCTGGGAACTGACCCTGTTGCCGCTATTTTTCCTAATTGATCGTTGGGGAGGCGAACGGCGCAATCAGGCTGCACTGAATTTTGTGCTCTATACCATGGGCGGATCGGTGTTTATGCTGATCAGCCTGCTGGTGATTTTTGATACCATCCCCGGTCAATCGTTCGCCATGGCGGATATGACGGTGGCGGCGCAGTCTTTGCCCGTAGAGGCGCAGGTGTTAATTTTCCTGGGTTTTTTCGTTGCGTTTGGGGTGAAAATGCCCATTTTCCCCTTGCATGGCTGGTTGCCTCTGGCGCATGTGGAAGCCCCCAGTCCGGTGAGCATTCTACTCTCAGGTATTCTGCTTAAAATGGGAGCCTATGGGTTGATTCGCGCAGCCGGGATGTTGCCCGAAGCGGTGATGAGTTTGCAGCCGCTACTGATTGGGCTGGCGTTGTTCAGCATTATCTATGGAGGACTGCTGGCCTGGCGGCAAAGTGATCTGAAAAAAATGATCGCCTATTCTTCGGTCAGTCACATGGGCATTGTGTTGCTCGGGATTGCGGCATTGAATGTTACTGGCCTGACCGGTGCGATAATGCAAATGATTGCACATGGACTGGTGGCCGGTGCGTTGTTTCTGCTGATCGGTTTGCTCTATGAGCGAACGAACACTCGTGATGTTAACCATTATAGTTCCCTGATCCAGGTGACCCCGCGCTTTGCTTTTTTTACCTCGATGGCCTTGCTGGGTGGTATGGCGATTCCCGGTACGGCAGGTTTCATCGCTGAGCTGCATGCGCTTATTGGTGGGTTTGAACGTTGGGGCTGGCTGATGTTACTGGTTAGCCTGAGTGTGATGATCAATGCTGCCTGGTCGGTGCGTACATTGGGTCGGCTATTTACCGGACCGGTGCGTGATGATATGCGCAGCATTGAAGATTTACGTCCGGTTGAATTGTTTGCTGCCAGTACCCTGGTAGCCGGTATCGTGCTGCTGGGTATTTTTCCCTCGCCTGCCCTGAATATGATTTCAGCGTCGGTGCAGGAATTGGGCGATCTGTTTGCGGCACTGGATTAAATGATGAACCAGCCTACCACCCAGACTTCAACCAAGGAATTGCGCAAGCAGCTACGCGCCGCGATTGATGGGTTTGATCATGTGTTGCCCGGACAGGCGGCGATTCGTGACTTTGTGCATCACAATACCTTGCATGGCTATGAGCAGTTGCCGTTTTCTGAGGCTTTGGCGAGCGCACAAAAAGTTACCGGTGCGGCAAGCTATTTACCAGAGCAGCACTTCCGTGAATTTTATGCGCAGGGGCGTATTAGTGCGGAAGATTTGCAGCAGGTGCTGTTGGCGGATGAAAGTCTGTCTGCGGGAGAAAAAGTTTTTACTGTGGCTGGGCGGCTATTTTCTCGGCTGGATATTCTACAAGTGCTCATGTTGCATCCACTGGAATCGGTGACCGGTTGTCAGCTGATCTGGCAGATAGAAGAAATGAATGCCCTGCATCAGTTTCAGGCGGATGTTTCTGTCGCGGCACGCAGGCAGATATTAGATAGCGCCGCAGAGCCAGAAGCGGAGGCCGTATCATCACTCTGGGCAGCGTGTTTGCAGTTACTGGGGCTGGAGCATTATCTGTTTCATCCAGAAACGCTGGTCGATCTTTCCCCTGATGAAGCCGAGCGCATGCTCTCTGAGGTGTTGGCAAAAGAAGACAATAGCATTCCGGGTCAGCATGTGATGGATAGTCTGATCGCGCGTCAGGCGGGTGAGCAGATGAAAAGCCTGTTTGCACAACTGGGCGACGAGATTACGCTGGCGGGGCTGCTCAAGGCAGTGACGGGTGAGGATTTACTGGATGATATGCGTCCACTGTTGACGCGTTATCTGGGATCGTTTCTGGATCAGGGGCTGGCCGCCTGGCACCTGCCTCAGCGTGAACAGGGTTTTTATGCGGCCTGGCGTGCCAGCGCACATCTGGATCTGGCCTGGGTTTTTGAAGATTTGCCGGACTGGGAAGACAGCCTCGATGCCCTGCCTGAGGATTCGCTGGATGCGGTTATTATCGAATTAAAATGGCTGGGGCTGGCCGAAGAAAAATGGACAGCGTACCTGCAACGTTTGTCGTTGGAGCTACCCGGCTGGTCAGGCATGTTTCTCTGGCGACATCAGCGTCCCGGCTATGACGGGCTGGATCAGATCCCGGTGGATATGATGGATTATCTGGCGGTGCGTCTGGTGCTGGAACGCCTTTATGCGCAGCGTTTATGTCGGCGTAAATGGATGGTTGAAGCCAGCTTCGATATTTTGCACTGGTATTTTAATCATCATCGCGCCGAATTTCTGGTGCGCTACATCACCTGTAATGAACGCCTGCCTGAATATTTAATTACCCAGTCTCAGACCTTGTTGAATAGCTCGGAACTGCGCGCGCCGGATGACGCGCAGTGGCTACATCTGGCGCACATGATCTGGACATGGCGACAAAGCCCGGCGGCAGATCGCCCAGTGGGCTATAGCGTATATCGTAGCGCCTGGCCGTTGTTTCGTTTGTGCCAACATTTGGGGCTTTCGGCGAGCGAAGTGTTGCAACTGGATCGTAATGCCGTGGATGGTATTTTCAATTGTCTGACATCACTAGATACCCAGCAACGTGGCTTTCTCTGGTTGCAGGCCTATGAACGTCACTATCGTGAGCCATTGTTTGCCGCGTTGTTAGATAACCGCGGACGAGGGCGTTGGCGGCAACGCAATTCATCTCCTCAAGCCCAACTGATTTTTTGCATGGATGATCGGGAAGAAGGCTTTCGTCGCCATCTGGAAGAGCAAAATCCCGCGCTGGAAACCCTCGGTGCAGCGGGTTTCTTTGGCGTGCCGATCAACTGGAAAGGGCTGGATGATGAGAACATCTCCTTGCTGTGTCCGGTGGTGGTGGTTCCCTCACATGAAATCCATGAGCAGCCGCAGACTAACACTGACGCGCAGGCTATCCGGCATACACGGCGTTATCGCCTGCGCCTGTGGTTGCGAGATCTGCTGTTTCAGGAAACTCGCCGCAATGTGTTGATCAGCAGTCTGTTAATTGCTCTGGCCGCACCGCTGACCTTGGCGGTCTGGGTGAGCAAAATTTTTGCGCCATCGACGTCGGGCAAGCTGTTTGCCCGTCTGCGTCAGGCCTTTGATTTGCAGGTAGCTACGCGTATTACCCTGACTGCGGAGCAAGCGGATATACCACCAACACCGGAACATCCGCAGCTGGGTTTTACCGATGAAGAACAGCTGCAACGAGTAGCGGGTTTTTTACGCACGATTGGACTTAGTAATGGCTTTGCACCATTGGTGGTGGTAGTGGGGCACGGTTCCATGAGTCAGAATAATCCACATCTGGCGGCCTATGATTGTGGCGCCTGTAGTGGTCGCCACGGTGGGCCGAATGCGCGCGCTTTTGCGGCGATGGCAAATCGTCCTGAGATCCGCAAGGCGCTGGCCGCACAGGGATTGGTCATTCCTGAGAGCTGCTGGTTTTTAGGCGCGGAACACGATACCTGCAACGAGCAGATCAATTTCTACGATCTGGATGCCCTGCCAGAGCACTTACAGCCTGAGCTGGATAACTTGCAGCGGGACTTACAAATTACCTGCAAAAACTCGGCACATGAACGTTGTCGCCGACTGGCCTCGGCACCGAAAAATCCTTCGTTAACATCAGCACTGAAACACATTATGGGGCGCGCTACTGATTTCAGCCAGACGCGACCGGAGCTGGGACACGCGACTAACGCGGCTGCCTTTATTGGTCGTCGTGCAATGAGTCAGGGCGCGTTTTTTGATCGGCGGGTATTTCTGATTTCCTATGATCCGACTGAGGATGAAAGCGGTGCTATTCTCGAAAGTATCTTGCTCGCCGTTGGTCCGGTCGGCGCGGGTATCAATCTGGAATATTACTTTTCAACGGTAGACAATGAGCAGCATGGTTGTGGTTCGAAAGTCACGCATAATATCGCTGGCCTGTTTGGGGTGATGGACGGGGCGAGTTCTGATCTGCGTACCGGCCTGCCGCAGCAGATGATCGAGATCCACGAGGCCATGCGTTTGCAGATTGTGGTGGAAGTGAGCATCGAGGTATTGACTGACATTTATTCTCGCCAGCCGCCCTTGCAACAATTGGTGGGTAACGGCTGGCTACTGCTCAGTGCGATGCATCCTGAAACCGGAGAAATTAGTATCTTTAAACCGGGACAAGGTTTTATACCCTGGACGCCTGTCACGGATACGCCACTGCCAACGGTGAAACATTCGGTGGACTGGTATCGTGGACAACATGCGCCACTCTCACCCGCCTTGATCGAGCAGGAGATCTGATGTTTGGGAGTCATGAAAACTGGATTGCACTGATTCCTCTGTTGCCAGTGCTGGCGGCAGTATGGATTGCACTGGGCTATCTCAGTGGCCGTAATCGTGGCGAGCAGGGTGAACGGCACACTTCACGCGTTGCGGTGTGGTCACTACTGTTGTCATTGCTGGGTTTGTTATGGCTGGATATACAGGCGCTACTTGAGGGAGCTGCGCCGGGGCATATTGTTATTGCCGACTGGTTTGGCGTGGCTGAGGTTCAGTTGCAAATCAGTTTTTTCCTCGACGCCTTTGCTTTAACGATGGCCACTCTGGTGGCGCTGCTGGCTTTACTGACCTTGCGCTTTTCGGTTAATTACATGCATCGTGAAGCCGGGTTCCAACGTTTTTTCATGATTCTTTGTTTATTTAGTACGGCAATGTTGTTGATCGTGATGGCGGGCAATGCCGCACTGACCTTTGTCGGCTGGGAGCTGGCCGGGGTATCCTCGTATTTATTGATTGCTTATTCCTACGAACGTAACACCGCCAGTGTTAACGCAACACGGGTGTTTATCACCAATCGTATTGGTGATGTCGCCTTCATCATGGCGATTGCGCTGTCCTATTTCTGGTTGGGAAGCAGTGACTGGGCAGCACTGAATGCAAGCGGGCAGACCTTGGACAGCATGCAAAACGCACTCTTGGCGGGCGCGTTTGTATTGGCCGCGATGGTGAAATCAGCACAGGTGCCGTTTGCGCCCTGGCTGGGTCGGGCACTGGAAGGGCCGACGCCGTCAAGCGCGATTTTCTATGGTGCCTTGATGGTGCATGCCGGTGTTTATTTATTAATACGTTTGCAACCTCTGCTGGAACAAACTCCGGAGCTGATGCTGTTGGTGTTGGTCATCGGTGTGTTGACGACGCTGTACGGATTTTTTGGCCAGCTGGCACACGCGGATGCGAAGAGCATTCTGGTTTTTTCAACCAGCACCCAGCTGGGTTTGATGTTTGTACTCTGTGGTCTGGGCTGGTTTAGTCTGGCCGCCTGGTTGCTGGTTTTACATGCTATCTGGCGCGGCTATCAGTTTTTCAATGCCCCGGCGATGATGCACATGATGGGACGTCCAACGCGTCCAGTCCCGATGCTGTTGAGAAATCGTCGCCAGCTTTATGTCGCCAGTCTGCAACGCTTCTGGCTCGACAGTCTGGCTGATGGCCTGCTGGTGACGCCGGTTCAGGCACTGGCACAGGATGCGAAGCATTTTGAGCAACATGTGGTTAATCGCATGGTCGGTCTGGCAGACTCAGCTGGCTCGGTTTCTTCACTGGCGCAGTGGGAAGAATTTCGCCTCGATGGAGAGCGACGGGTGAGCGGTGACAGTGGTGATGTGGCGGTGGGGCGTGGCATGCTCGGACGCAGCATGCAATGGCTGGCGACCCAGCTGTACTGGTTTGAAGAACATCTGGTGCTTTCAGGGGGAGATCAGGGGATTAAGCGTTTAATCCTGCGTTTTGGTAGCCTGTTAATGCAGGTGGATGAACTGCTCAGCCATCCCCGCTATTTGTTGTTGATGGTGATTGCAACCTTTGTGGTGATTCTCTGATGTCGCCAGCAGTAGTGCAGCCAGCTGAAATAGTTTGGGCAAGCCAGATGGCTTATCCCGTGCTCGGCATGTTGCAACTAATGCCGTTGCTGGCCGCTTTGCTGATGTTGTTATTAAAGCAAAGCAAAATACTGTTTCCGCTGGCGGTGGGACTGGCCTTGCTGGAATGCCTGCTGCTGCTTGATCTTTATCGCCATTTCGATGCGTCCAGTTCCGCGATGCAACTGGCCGAATCCTTGCCGCTGTTAGCACCACTGGTTTACCACGCAGCGGTAGATGGCATCAGCGTGCTGTTTATGTTGTTGACCGGGTTTTTAAGTTTGATGGTGGTGCTGTATGCACGTATCCGTCGATTATCTTCGGCGGCGCAATTTCTGGCTATTATCTTTGCGATTCAAAGTACCTTGATGGGAACCTTTGCGACTCAGAATTTACTCTGGTTTACTTTGGTCTCGACTCTGGTGGTGATTTTGGTTGGTTACCTGTTGCGCTGGGCGAATGCGCCACAGGAAGATTTGGCACGTCATCGTTATATGCAATTCATGGGTATCAGTGTGTTGCTGCTATTGATTGGCGTTGTCATGCTGGGCTGGAATCATGCTGATCTGAATCAGGGGCAGTGGTCGTTTGAGCTGTCGGCACTGGCGGTGACCCCAGTTCCTGCGTCGCTACAGTCAGTCATTTTCTTTCTGCTGTTTTATGGATTGGCGATCCGGGTGCCGTTGTTTCCACTGCATGGCTGGCTACCGTTAATTGCTGAACACGGCACGGTGGCGGTGGCCGGGGTATTTTTACTGGGTTTGAAAACTGGAGTGTATGGGCTACTGCGTTTTGTTTTCCCCTTGCTGAGTGATGCAGTACAGCGTTGGCAAGTGTATGTGGTGGCTTTTGCCGTGGTTGGTGTTTTTTATGCGGCATTGCTGGCACTGATGCAAAATAATTTACGCCGATTGCTGGCCTTCGCGGTGGTCAGCCATACCAGTGTATTGGTGATTGGCCTGTTTACGCTTAATCATGAAGCCTTCAAAGGTGCGGTAATGCTTTCGGTCAACTTTGGACTGGCTACGTCCTGTCTGTTGTTTGTCAGCGGCTTTGTCTACCGTCGCACGCGTACTCTAAGACTGGACAAGCTGGGCGGCTTATTTGATCACCTGCCACTGATCGGAGTAGCGTTTTTGATTGGCGGCCTGTCTATTATCGGCATGCCGGGAACCCCGGGCTTTGATGCGGTGCATCTGATGATGGAAGCGGAGATTATTGAATTTGGTGCGCTGCTGACGATTGCGGCTGCACTGGGCAATGTCGCTGCGGCGGCCTTTTTGTTGTGGGCATTTCAGCGCGCGTTTCTGGCTCCAGCAGATGAACAGTTTGCCCAGCGTGAGATCGAGCCGGCCACGGGTATTGAGCGCATTTTGGTGGGAGCCTTGCTGCTGGTATTGCTGGTGGCGGGCTTTCATTCTCAACCCTGGCTGACCTTGATTGATGTGTCTCTCGAACCCTTGGGAGCGCTGTATGGGCATCATTAAGATCGGGAATAACAGGTGATGATGGAAACTGATTTTCCTTTATTGAGTCTGATGATTTTCAGCCTGCCGCTGGGCGCGGTGTTGATCTGGCTGGTGCGTGATGAGCAGCTGGCGCGCTGGATTGGTCTGGGCACGGTGTTGCTGGATTTATTGCTGGCGGCGGGCGTGGTCTGGCGTTTTGACACGAGTCGTTCGGGCTTTCAACTGGTGGAACGGCATGACTGGATTTCTTCGCTGCCGATCCAGTACAGCGTTGGCGTCGATGGTATTTCGGTCTTGTTTTTACCCTTTACGGTGCTGCTGTTTGTCGGTGTTATTCTGGCGGGCTGGCGCAATGTGCGCAGCATGCCGCGCCTGTATTACTCCCTTTTATTGTTACTGGAAAGTGCGACGCTGGGGATTTTCTGCTCGCTAAACACCATTCTGTTTTTTCTGTTCTGGGAACTGACCCTGGTGCCGATTTATTTTCTGATTAGCCTCTGGGGTATCGGCCCTAATCGTCGCTATGCAGCAGTGAAATACACGCTGATTATGCTCGCCGGTGGTGTGCCTCTGTTGTTCGGTATTTTATTGCTGGCCTTTAATCAGGCGGCAGTGAGTGGTATCACGGTACCGGCAGGGCTGGTGTTTGACTATGTTCAATTGCTAAATTCACCCCTGCCAGCAGAAATGCAGAGCGTGATTTTTCTGCTGTTGCTATTGGGGTTTGCGGTAAAAATGCCGCTCTTTCCGTTGCACACCTGGCTGCCTACGCTGGCGATGGAAGGGCCGATTGCGATTGCGGCAGTGATGACAGGGTTGAAGCTGGGCGTTTATGGGTTGATTCGTTTTGTGATTCCGTTAGCACC
Organism: uncultured Thiohalophilus sp.; assembly: GCA_964539595.1. Taxonomy (GTDB): domain Bacteria; phylum Pseudomonadota; class Gammaproteobacteria; order UBA6429; family Thiohalophilaceae; genus JAADGZ01. The sequence goes on from CAZIJT010000068.1 coordinate 12,212, forward strand.
CGATGCCGCTAGAAATTTTGACTGGTTACTTCTGGGGCTGGGTGTCGTCGGGGTTATTTATGGTGCCCTGCTGGCCATGAGCCAGACTAATCTGCGGCGAATGCTGGCCTATTTCAGTATTAGCCATGTGGGGTTGGTGGTGCTGGGCGTGGCCTCGTTTACCTTGCAGGGAATTCAGGGTGCGGTGTTCCAGTTACTGAATTTTAGTTTTGTTGCCGGGGGACTTTTCCTGCTTACCGGCTGGTTACAGCGGCGAGCCGGTTCCACCGATGTGCTGAGTCTGGGCGGTGCGGCGCGCAGCCTGCCGCTGTTGGCATCTTTCTATCTATTGTTTGGTCTGGCCGCATTGGGACTGCCGGTCACCAGTGGTTTCCCAGCTGAGCTGATGCTGATACTGGGCGTATTGAAGTCACATCTGGGTGTTGGCCTGGCTGGGTTATTGGGCGTGGTGCTGGGAGCCGCCTGTTTCCTCGGCCTTTATCGGCGTGCTTTTATGGGTCCCCTGCACAATGTAGTGCTTAAAAATGCGCAGGATTTACGCGGACAGGAATTGCTGGTGAGTAGCGTGTTTGCCCTGTTGGTGTTGGGACTGGGCATTTATCCCGAAGCCATTTTACAGGTAATTCGACTGGCGACAGAGAACTGGATTACTCGAGTAAGCCCGATTGTGTTTTAAATAGATAACGTAGGTTGGGTTGAGTGAAATGAAGCCCAACCTACAATGTCCTTATTAATCTCTTTGGGTGTAATTCC
>CAZIJT010000069.1:0-12819 GCA_964539595.1 uncultured Thiohalophilus sp.
CCTGCTTCCACCGTCCCCTGTTCAGCCGATAAAATGATGAAGCAGTTTGCTCGACTCATGCTACTAAGGATGTGCGAACCCTGTGCGCCAACGCCGCGTACCACTAGCTCATCGCCGTCGTAATCGAGAATGCCACGCTGGAAATCTATTCGCCCCGGTCTTTTTTTCAAACTATCCAGACAGCGCAGTTTGAGTCGCAGCGCAGGCTCGGGAGTCCGTCCCATGAGTTTGTGCAGGGCGGGAAGGGCGACCTGATAAAAAGTCGCCATAGCGGAAACCGGGTTGCCGGGCAGGCCAAAGAAATAAGCCTTGTCGATACGGCCAAAGGCCAGGGGCTTACCGGGCTTCATGGCAATTTTCCAGAGGTTGACGGTGCCCAGTTTTTCCAGTGTTTCTTTGACGAAATCGGCATCACCCACCGACACTCCCCCGGAGGTGAAAACAATATCGGCGAGTTCGGCTGCGCGCGCGAAGGCGGCTTCCACGTCTTCACGTTTATCTCGAACCACGCCCAGATCATGAATCTCCACACCCTGTCCCTTGAGCATGCCGAAAATAGTGTAGCGGTTGCTGTCGTAGATCTGCCCCTCTTCCAGTGTTTCACCTACCGCGCGCAATTCATCGCCGGTGGAAAAGAACGCAGCCTTAAGCGGACGGCGAACCTGAACCTTAGCAATACCCAATGATGCCAGCAGACCCAGCTCAGCAGCTTTAAGCACTTTTCCGGGTTGCAGCACCTCATCGCCTGCGCGAATATCTTCACCAATGTGGCGGACGTGCTGACCGCTCTTATGGCAACTCTCAATGCTTATCTGCTGATCATCAGCCTGCACATGCTCCTGCATGATCACGGTATCGGCACCCGTGGGCATTTTAGCCCCGGTCATGATGCGTACGCATTGAGCTTTATCCACCTCACCGGCAAAGGGCGTACCGGCCCAGGACGTGCCGATCAGTTTCAGTGTGGCCGTGCCGCTGGCGGGTAAATCTGCACCGCGCACTGCATAACCATCCATGGCGGAATTTTGATAGGGCGGCACATTGAGTGGTGAGGTGATCGGTTCGGCGAGGATGCGGTCGAAGGCCTCCATGATGGTCAGCGTTTCGACGGTGTCGATGGGGCTAATGCTATCGAGGATTTTTTCGAGCGCCTGTTCCAGGCTCATTAATGCGGATGGGGCTTGATTCATAATTTTCGTTCTTCAGGTTACGGGTGAAATAAAGCGATTATGCCATAAACAAACGTGACTTAATGGTGGCTTGAGTCAGCCAGAATGTGCGCGTGAATAAAGGCGGCGATGGATTCTGCCTGATTGATGTCCAGCACGGGCAGGCGGGTCTGCTGGGTAAGCGGGGCATCGGTGGCAATGGCAAGAATATCCGCATCATCAGGAAATAACAGGGGGTGGCCAAGTGACGGACGATGTAGCTCCAGCTTGGGAAAGGCCACATGTTTGAAACCTTCGACCAGCACCAGATCCAGTTCGGCCTGATCCAGATGTGCGAGCATAGCGGCCAGTTCAGGATCGCTACCCTGTTCGGGAGTTTCTGTGACCATCGCCCAGCGTTGTTGTGAAGCCACCAACACCTGATCGGCTCCGGCTTTGCGTAACTCATAACTATCTTTGCCGGGAATATCGATATCAAAATGGTGGTGAGCATGCTTGATGATGCCCAACTTTAATCCCTGAGCTTTCAGCAACGGAATCAATTGTCTGAGCAGGGTGGTCTTGCCGGTGCCGCTAAAGGCGACGAAACCTAGCCGCGGGCAGGTCTGATTATTCATTATGCTCTGCCAGGTAGTGGTGCAGATCATCGGCGCTGTTGATATTGACAAAGGCTTGTTTTTGCTCGGAAAAATCGACTCGCACAGCTTTTTCTCGTTGCAGCCAGTCACCGGTTTTACGACCGCCAGCGGCAATATACTTTTCAAGGCTATCTGCCAGTGAGCTGTGCAACATACAGAAGGTGGGTTGCAACCATTTGCCATCGTCGGCAACCGCCAGATTATGCTTTTTGCCCAGAGACTGGCAAAAACGTGCGACCAGATCTTGTGGTAGCAAGGGGGCATCACAGGGCACGCACACGATCCATCCCTGCGTGATCTGACGTAGCCCCTGCAACATGCCTGACAGGGGGCCCTGAAAATCCTGATTGGCATCGCTAAATACTGGAAAACCGAACTGGCGGTAATCATCCAGGCTGCGGTTGGCGTTGATGTAGATCTTGTCGAGCTGCGGCTGTAAACGGTTGATAACATGCTGAATTAGCATTTTCCCCTGAAGCTCGATCAGTCCCTTATCCTGACCCTGCATGCGGGTTGCCCGGCCGCCAGCAAGAATGACGCCAGTAACATCCTGAGAAGTGGGTAAATCTTTAGGCATAACAGTTCCGCGTAGAGAGATGCTGAAATTATATCAGTAAGCCAGAATGGTTGTAAGTAAGTGATTATGAAGTATAAATATGATTTTATAAGAATAAGACAGAGGCTAATTTGGGATTAAGTTTTAGCCTGTTGCGCCGATATAATGAGGGCAAGTAACTAATTAGTAATGAGGTAGCAGCAATGGTGATGGGTATTGATCGAATTCTGGGTGATGCAGTAAACGGCGCACAGCAAGGCTTATTCACAGCGCGTAAGAACTCGGCGCAACTGGCGGCGGCTGGGAGCGGGAGTAGTCGTTCTACAGATGAAAATAGCAGCGCGCGGGTGGAAAAGTCGGCGGATGCTGAACTGGGTAATCTGGTTGATGTTGAAGCCTGAAAATAGGAGTTGAATCAGGATATGAGTAGATCCCCCGCGCAAGTGATGCATGAAGATATCTGTTTGACCGTCCACGGTTTGAAAGAATTGCCGGCGCTTTCTTCTATGTCAACAAAACTGCTGGAAGTGATAGGGGATGACCGCGTTAGCATACACCAGCTGGCTGACATTATTCGTCAGGATGCAAGTTTGGGGGCGCGAATTATTGGACTGGCAAATTCCGCCTATTTTGGTCAACGCGAACCTGTTACCTCGGTGGAAGATGCGATATTCAAGTCATTAGGTTTACGCCTGACCCAGAACTTGGCATTAAGCATTGCGCTTTCTGGCCCCTTTAGTTCACAGATACAATGTGCCGGCTTTGATTTGCAGAGTTTCTGGATGAAGGCGGTCTTGACTGCGAATCTGGCGCAGAGTCTTTGCACGTTTTTGAATCCGCAAGATTCAGTCGATACTAACACCGCCTATCTTGCCGGTCTGCTACACGAGTTTGGTTTATTGCCGCTGGTCTATCTTTATCCGCAACAAATGGACGCAATATTTGATCGCCGGAAAGTACAGTATGAACGTCTGCATCTGTTGTTGAAAAAAGAACTGGATACAGATCAACATGAAGTCGGAGCCTGTCTGGCGATGAAATGGCAAATCCCCTCAATCATAGTTGATGTGATCGCACATCATGCGGAGGTGGATTATAAGGGTGAACATGAAGCGCTGGTATTGCTTGTTCATTTCTGTTGCCTGTGGGCGACGCAGTATCTGGATGAAGGGATCTGGGATCAGTTGCCAGAAGAAACTGAACTTCTGTTTAAGCACAGTAGTTTGGATGAAGCAAGCTTGCTGAAACTATTAAAACAACAACACGCAAAAGCTAGCGCGTTTGAATCCATGGCTGCGGCACTGGTAGGGAATTGATTATTCTATATGGATAATAAACCGTTTATCGAAGCCTATCAGGAGATCAACTCACGATTTATTAAACTGTTGAGTTCCATGTCGGCTTTACGTGCGCTATCCGGTTTTGAAATTAAGTATCGCAATGAAGATGATATTATTTCAGAATCGCTGGATGTGTTGTTGAATTATCACGAGCTCGATTATGTCGCAATTTTCATGTATGACGAGGGTGAGTTAAAACGAGTTGCCAGTAAGAGTTGGAGTGATAAAAAGGATCATACATCTTCAAAATATGACGGTTTCTGTAGTAAGCATAAAGACTTATTAGCTCAGGTGGAAGCCACCGGTGAAGTACAGCAGATTACCCAGATATCAGACAAAGAGGTTAGTGGTTCTGCCAGCGCCTGTCCTATTAATGCCAGTGATGCCCTGCTCGGGGTGTTTATAGCCTGCCATCCCGCCGATGAGTTTTTCTCAGTTACTAATGAACGCAATCTGGTAATTTACTGCAACTTTCTTGGCCAGTTGATTATGAATAATCGTCTGTTGCACAGCATGGATGAGATGGTAAATGAACGCACCCAGCAATTGCAAATGGCGCTGGATGAGGCCAGTGAATTAAAACGGCGCTATGAAGAATTATCCATTATTGATGAGCTGACAAAATTGCATAATCGCCGTTTCTTTTTTCCTGAAACCCGTGCCGCACTGGCGCAGGCCATACGTTATAAAAAATCATGTTCATTATTAATGATGGATGTGGATCACTTCAAAATAATCAATGATCGCTATGGCCATGCAATGGGTGATGAAGTGCTTAAAGATCTTGCTATTGCGATCAAGGAAGAAGCTCGAAATGTAGATATTCTTGCTCGCTTTGGCGGTGAAGAGTTTGTTCTTGCTCTACCAGAAACCGATGAAAGTGGAGCCATGATTATGGCCGAACGAATTAGACTGAAAATTAAAGCACTGAGCTGGCAGGCGGATGGCAAAGATGTTTCGATCACCATGACGATTGGTATTACCGAGCTTGAAAATCTTAGTAGTAACGATTATGTCGGGGTCCTGGATGAGCTGCTGCAACAGGCCGATATGTCATTGTATTATGGCAAAGAGGCTGGGCGTGACCAGTGCAACACCTATAGTTATATTTCCAGCCAGAGTGATACGGGCAAACAGGTCGAGTAGCCCCGCGTTTATTTTGCCTGTTTTTTATTTTGCATTAATAGCGCCCAGTGCAAATGTTCCTGTAAAAGTTCAGATGCTGTTTTCATTTTTTCCTCCAGAGCCATAACCACAGTTTCATCGGCAGGGGCATTACCCAGTGCCACGGCGATATTGCGCAGCCAACGTTGATGACCCATGCGTCGTAGCGGACTGCCTTCGGTACGTTTTAGAAATGTATCCTCATCCCAGGCAAACAGCGATAATAGTTGTGGCGCATCCAGATCATTGCGCGGTGAATAATCCTGCTCGGCACTGGGCTGGGCAAAACGATTCCAGGGGCAGATCAACTGACAGTCATCACAACCATAAATGCGATTACCGATTGCGCTGCGAAGTTCAACAGGAATTGCGCCAGCATGTTCAATGGTGAGGTAGGAAATACATAAACGGGCATCAACGGTATAAGGCGCAACAATGGCACGAGTTGGGCAAACATCAATACAGGCCTGACAGCTACCACAGTGATTCTCGGCCATCTGACTTAAAGGCAGAGGCAAGTCGGTAAACAGCTCACCGAGAAAAAACCAGGAGCCTGCCTGGGCGTTAATGACATTGGAATGCTTACCCACCCAGCCGAGGCCGGCTTTTTCCGCCAGTGCTTTTTCCTGTACCGGCGCACTATCGACAAAAGCGCGATAACCAAATGAACCGATTTCAGCCTGAATTTTTTCCGCCAGTTTCTGCAATCGTTTACGCATGATCTTGTGGTAATCACGGCCTAATGCATAACGAGAGACGTAACCAAGATTACTGTCATCGAGTACAGATTGTGGTTCGCGCCCTGCCGGGGGTAGATAGTCCATGCGTACGCTGATGATGCGTAAGGTGCCGGGTAGCAGTTCCTCTGGCCGGGTGCGTAGCGAACCGTGGCGCTGCATCCATTCCATCTCGCCGTGGAAGCCTTGCTTCAGCCAGTTTAATAATCGTGTTTCGCTGGCTGATAAATCCGTATCACTAATACCGAACTGCTGAAAGCCAAGCTGCTGGCACCAGTGTTTAATTTTTTCAGTCAGCTGGCAAAGCTCTTCAGTCGACAATGATGCCTGGTATGCTGAGTCCGTCATACATTAACAGCTGAGTTTATTTCGGGTTTTTCCTGACTCTGTGATGTCTGCGATAATATGATTTTGAATCGAATGCCCTCATTTTCGCCACCGGCAATAATAATGTTTTCTCCCAGATTCAATCTGACCCATCGCCTGTTTTGCTTGTTACCAATAGTTATTCCATTGACTAGCGTACCTAGTGTGCTGTCAGCATCTTTAACCATAAGGTGTCCATTTTTATAGTCAATTTTCAGGTGCTTTCTTGATAATTGGTAGGGCGGGGTATCCGCGAGCAAAAGCGATCTTTCTTTAGGCAGGTGTTTGCTGTTGCTATTCGATATTCTGCCGATATAAAACGGCATGTTTTTTATGATTAGCCCCTGTGAAGGAATTTGTTCTGAATACTTAGTTGATTCAATAAATAACGTTATTGATGTATCTGGATTATTGCTTGCGCTATTCACTGCGCCTTTAAAGGCCGCTGGATATTCTCGTTTAATAATGGTGAAAAAATAAACCAGCATCAGAATAAGCAGAGGGTCGGTTATTTCTGCAATATGATGGCCCACAAAAGACTGAGAAATTTCAAGCATTAACAGGAAGCTTGCTGATAATGCAGCGATGGAAAGAGGGCGTAGTTTTGTATTTAACAGGAGCCACGCCAGGCTTCCATAGAAAAAGAATTTCTCAATAAACGCCAGGGTATTATTGTACATGGAGTCACTTAAAAAACCCGAAAATGGAATCCAGTGAAAGTTGTTTTCAGGAGCAGATAATTCAAAGGGAATGAAAGAATAGATAACCAAATAGACCATCAATAGAGATGCCAGCAGTAAGGATGTTTTTTTCGGGCTGAATTTTCTTAATAGCAGCCAGACATAGTATCCGGCTGCCGCCCCTAAAACATTGGACAGGCTGATGCTATTGGTGACAATCAATATTTCTAGCAATAAACAACCTAGCAATAATAGTCCCATATCCCTAAGTGGTTGGCGTATTTTGAATGTGCGTTCTATAAGGCATAAAACGACAGCCCAGGCGATCATGTCATGGTAAAGGGCAACCGCATCCAGTTGTGGGTGCAATAGCAGGGGTTTAATGCTGTCTTTGATTTCCTGCCAGTCCAGGCTTGGCACAAACGGTATTAGCCGATAAGTAAACCAGGAGGCGATTAGAAGTAGCGGCAGAGAGAAACTAAAAGATTTAACTTTATCGTTGACGGATATATTTAATGTCATGGCAACAAATAAACCCAGCCATGTGCCAAACATATTTAACACGCCATCAAACAGGTTTTGCTCTCTACTGGGTAAAAACAACTGTAGTAGCTGTAGCCCAAAGCCCAGAAATATTGCCAGTAGGGAGACGAAGAAAATTACTTTAATTCGCGAAGTGATGTTGGGAAAGTAATAGGCACCTACAAAACCAAAGGGCACGAAGATCAATATGTTTGCAACTATATCACCTCGGTGGGTGACACTCAGCCAGGTTTGTAAAAATGCGCTGAACTCAGCGCTAGTGATTTCACGGAATTGAAAATCAAACGGGTACAGTGATCCGTAGATAATCAGGAATATCATTACAAGGAAAATGTTTTTTATCATGCTGCGTTAATGCCAGATGCAAAAATAGTGTTTTTAATAGTTAAAAAAGCAAGTCAACGATTTTGGTTTGTTTCAATCAGGGGCTGCCGGAGCTGATAAGGTACTCTTTAAGTGGGTTTACAGTATCGCTCAAATTTAGCGGTTGAACAATACGAGCAGCCTGGTTTGAATCACCAAATGGTGGGTAGTACCAGCCTGCACGTCTACTTTGAAAATAACATTATTCTGTAGGCGGGGCATTGCTCACCAAAAGCGGATGATTAAGGGGATTGTAAGCTTCGCGAGCTGACGCCAGGGGCCAAAGCCCGTGGAGTATTCTCTGAGATGAACTGGATCAACGGGCACTCAAAGTCTACTATAAGTTGAGCATGCACAGTTATGCCTGCACCGTAGTTCATATTTTTAAAAATATAGTATAAATATATTTAACACAACATCAGGAGTTATCTATGTCAGAAAAGCAGTCTGCCGGTATTGAAAAATCATTTGCAAATGTGACGATGAGTCGGAGAAAAATTTTATTAGGCGCTGCGGCGATTGCGGCAACCGCAACGGCAGGTAGTCGTTCTGCTTTTGCAAAGGAACATGACCACAGCCACCATTCTTCAAACAAATATGATGATGTTATTGATTCGGCGCTGAGTTGTATCAAAACAGGCGAGAGTTGCATTGATCATTGTATTGGCTTATTTAAAACGGGCGACACGTCAGTAGCAGAGTGTGCGGATACCGTACAGGAAATGCTGGCCATGTGTACGGCGCTCAGTAAAATGGCATCCTATAATTCAAAACAGCTGGCGGAAGTTGCGGGCACTTGCCGTAAAGTCTGTCTGCTATGTGAAGAGGAATGCCGTAAGCATGAGGATAAACATGCACAATGCAAAGCGTGCGCGGATTCCTGTAAAACCTGCGCAAAGGAATGTGAGAAAATAGCGGCCTGATTTTACCTGCTAAGGAGTGCCTGATTTATTCCACCGTCCGTGGTGAGCCCTTCGACAGGCTCAGAGCGAACGGAATTAATTAGCGTTTTCCTGAATAATATGTTCAAAAAATCGGCGCATCCTGTGCCGATTTTTTGTTTTACGGATAACACGTTACCATGACCGGTATGAATTCATTACCCTATCTTCTTTATACGGCAGCACAGACCCGAGAGCTGGATCGTCTGGCTATCGAAGAGCATGGCCTGTCTTCGAATATCCTGATGGAGCGAGCGGGAGAGGCGGCCTTTAGCCTCATGCGCGCTAGCTGGCCACAGGCCAGGTGCATCGAGGTATTTTGCGGCACCGGTAATAACGGCGGGGATGGGTTTGTGCTGGCGCGTCTGGCGCATGAAAGTGGCCTTGAGATCCGCGTATTTCAGGTGGGTGACAGCAATAAATTACAGGGTGATGCACTTGCGGCCATGCAGCGTCTGCAAGGGGCGGGCATCACGCCAACCACATTTACTGGGCAGCGTCCTGCGGATGCCGATCTTATTGTCGATGGCCTGTTGGGAACGGGGATACACGGTGAAATAAGCACAGAGTATCGTAAGGCCGTTGAGGTTATTAATGGCGCGTCTGCACCGGTTCTGGCGCTGGATCTGCCTTCTGGTCTGAATGCCGATAGCGGCACGGTCTCGGGTGTGGCGGTACAGGCTGATCACACCCTGTCTTTCATTGGCCTCAAACAGGGGTTGCTGACGGGCGAGGCGGTGCAACTTTGTGGCGAGCTGCATTTCTCTGATCTCAACGTTCCCAAGCTGCTTTATACCCAACAGCCGGCAGCGGCACGGCGGCTGGATTATGCGCGCCTGAAAAAATGTTTATCACTGCGTCCTCGTCACGCCCATAAAGGCGATGCGGGGCATGTGCTGGTGATTGGTGGCGAGCAAGGCATGAGTGGCGCGGTGCGTCTGGCAGGCGAAGCCGCCTTACGCAGCGGAGCCGGGCTGGTAAGCATTGCCACCCGCCAATCCCATGCCGCATTGATTAGCAGCAGTCGCCCGGAGCTTATGTGCCACGGCGTCGAACAGGCGCAGGATCTGGAAAAGCTGGCCGCAGGTGCAACGGTGATTGTTATTGGCCCCGGTTTGGGAAAAAGTGACTGGGCAGAGGAAATGCTGAACTATGTGGTGGCCTGTGGCAAGCCGTTGTTGCTGGATGCCGATGCGCTAAACATCATTGCCAGCGGAGCCTTGCCTGAGGTCATGCTGCGTGGGGCGAATTGGGTGTTGACTCCCCATCCGGGAGAAGCTGCGCGTTTATTAGGACAGGATGTTCAGCAGGTACAGGCGGATCGTTTTGCCGCCGCCCGAGCCTTACTGGAGAAATACGCCGGGGTTTGTGTGCTGAAGGGTGCGGGCACACTGGTTGCCACAGATGAGGGCATTGGCGTGTGCAATGCAGGTAATCCGGGCATGGCCAGTGGTGGTATGGGCGATGTGTTATCGGGGATCATCGGCGCACTGATCGCCCAGGGGCTGGACTGCCCTGTTGCAGCACAATTGGGTGTTTGTCTGCATGCGCAGGCCGCCGATCTTGCTGTTAAAACGGTGGGTGAGCGGGGCTTGCTTGCCAGTGATCTGATGCCCGTTATTCGCAGACTGGCTAATCCCACTTCAATCTGAAAGTATGAATATTTTGCTCGCCGACGAAGCCGCAACAGAAAAGCTGGGGCAGTCGCTGGCGAAGGTCTGTCCGTCGCAGTGTCTGATCTTTTTACGTGGTGATCTGGGGGCAGGCAAGACCACGCTTAGCCGCGGTTTCCTGCGCGGACTGGGTTATCAGGGACGAGTCAAATCACCGACGTATACGCTGGTTGAGCCGTATGAAGTTAGTACCGGTGCTGAGTCATCGGTGCGACAGATCTATCACTTTGATCTCTACCGTCTCGCCGATCCAGAGGAGCTGGCTTATTTGGGTGCGGAAGATTGTTTTGACGATGACGCAGTGTCATTAGTGGAATGGCCGCAGCAGGGTGAGGGAATGTTGCCGCAGGCCGATATCGACATCCTGTTACAGTACCAGGACAGCGGGCGGCAGGCGCAATTGCAGGCCGGTACGGATCGGGGGCGGCAAATAATAAAACACCTGTCTGAAGGCTAAGCGGCTGAGATGACATCCCTGCCATTTTTCTATTTTCCAGCTTATTTTATTTTTGTAGTTGACAGTCTTTGTTGCGGCTTTTAAGGTTCGCGCCATTCGTATTATTGGGGAATAAAAATGAAATATTTAATAGCTGGCCTATGTTTGCTGAGCTTGAGCAGTACCCAGGTTGAGGCGGCAGAAGCCGAGATTGTCGCAGATGAAAAACACTGGGCGGGTGAAGCCGGTCTGGGCTATGTGGCGACCACGGGTAACACCGAAACATCCACCTTCGCCGCCAAGCTGGATGCAACCCATGAAAAGCAAAAATGGCGTAATAATCTGACCGCCAATATGTTGTACACCAAAAGCTCCGAGCTAAAAACCGCCGAAAAATACTTTATCTCCGGCCAGAGTAATTACAAATATGCGAAGCATATGTCGCTGTTTGGACGTGGCAGCTATGAAGATGATCGTTTCAGTGGCTTTGAATACCAGGGCACGGCGACGGTAGGGCTGGGCTACCGATTTTTGGCCGATGTTGCCACGATGACCCTGGATCTTGAAGGCGGTGGCGGCATCAAGGGCTACCAGGAAGAAGCTCAGGACAGTAAAACTGAAGGCATTATACGAGTGGCTGGCAAGTATGTCTGGGATTTCCGGGAGAAGTCGAAATTTACTCAGGAACTCAGTTCGGAAATGGGAGATAGCTTCGACGTCTACAAATCCATTAGTAGCCTGACCGCGCAATTGGTGGGAAATTTTGCTCTCAATCTGGGCTACACCGTCAAATATACGTCCGAGGTACCGGTAGGCAAGGAGAAGAAAGATACAGAAACCACGATCAATCTGGTGTATGTATTCTGACATCTGGACTGCGCAGCCTGTTCTAACGCAGCTCAACTTTTAATAAACCTCTCTAAGAAAACAGGCTATCCATATAAAAATATTGAATATTTTACTTGAAAATTCTCTATTCTCATGCACAATTAGACTATTCACCGTTCTGATTGGGGATAAATACGGGATATGGCGCGGCTACTGCTATTAATTACGTTGTTTTGCCTGGCGGCGGGCAGCTTTGCGGCTGAGGTTGAGCATGTACGCATGTGGCCGGCACCGGACAGTACCCGTCTGGTTTTTGATCTCAGCGCTCCGGTCGATCACACTGTATTTGCTCTGAAAGCACCGCATCGGCTAGTTATCGATCTGAAATCCAGCCAGTTTTCTGGCAAGCTTCCGCAACTCGACTACAGCAAAACCCGCATCCGCAGCATCCGCTATGCCCGGCGCAAGCAGGGTGAACTGCGCTTTGTTATCGACCTTAACGCCGCAGTGCAGCCGAAAAGCTTTATTCTCAAACCGCAGGGTGACTATGGTCATCGTCTGGTGATCGACCTGAATCATGGTCAAAAACAAACAGTCAAAATAAAGCGGAAAATTTATCCGCCCAGGCAAAGTGGTAAGCGCAGCATCATTATTGCCATTGATGCGGGACATGGCGGCGATGATCCCGGTGCCCTGGGGCAACGTGGTACACGCGAAAAAGACGTGGTGCTGGCAATTGCCCGCAAACTGGAAAAACTGATTCGCAAAGAGCCGGGGATGACGCCGGTAATGATTCGTAGCGGTGACTATTATGTCGGCCTTAAACAGCGAGTTAAAATAGCGCGTAAAAAACGCGCTGATTTATTTGTCTCCATTCATGCTGATGCATTTCGCAATGGTAAGGCGCACGGTTCGTCTGTGTTTGTACTCTCAGAGCGGGGCGCGAGTAGTGAAGTGGCCAGCTTTCTGGCGCGTTCGGAAAATCGTTCAGATTTAATTGGCGGCATCAGTCTGGATGACAAGGATGATCTGCTGAAAATGGTACTAGTGGATATGGTGAAAAACTCCACTATTGAGGATAGCCATGAGATTGCCGCGCGGGTGCTGGGTAATCTTAAAAACGTCAATCGCCTGCATAAGTCACAGGTTGAACGTGCGGGCTTTCGAGTGCTTAAAGCGCCGGATGTGCCGTCTATTCTGATTGAGACCGCGTTTATTTCTAACCGGGCAGAAGAGCGCAAATTAAAAAGTCGCCGCCATCAGCAGGCGCTGGCCAATTCGATATTGAAAGGCGTGCGCAGTTATTTCCGCGCCAATCCGCCTCCCGGCACCCTGCTGGCGCAGAAGCCGAAAAAACATGTTATCTCGCGAGGTGAAACCCTGTC
>CAZIJT010000070.1:0-12770 GCA_964539595.1 uncultured Thiohalophilus sp.
TATTACAACTGATCTAACGCAAAGGCGCAGAGACGCGAAGGACGCAAAGTTTTATAAATTTCCCCGCAGCAAGCTGACGGGGTATGAGTGGTAGGTTCGCCTTCTACCCTTCGGGCACCATGAGGCGAACATGTGCGGCTAAAGCCGCACCTACGATGTTGCTTCGCTGCAAGCAGCGGGGAATTTAACCCGTAGAGATTCAAAAATATCTTCGCGCCCTTCGCGTCTCTGCGCCTTTGCGTTGTAACTTTATTTCTTTTTACGACGCTCAGCCCGGCGCAGGCGTGAAGCCAGTCGCCGTGCCAGTTCGCCAAACAGTTCCGTCTGGGTCGGATGCGGATGAATCGCCTGGCCTACCTGTTCGAGGGTCATTTCACCGGCTACCATCATCACCCCTTCACCGATCAAGGTATCGGCATGATCGGCGAGGAAGTGTACACCAATCACCCGATGGCTGGCCTTATCGGCGACGATCTTAATCATGCCGTGGGTTTCATTAGTAATCATGGCCTTGGCGTCAATGCTCATCGGTACTTTGACCTCGGCTGCATCGATACCTTTGGCCTTGGCTTGTTCCACTGATAGGCCGACGAAGGCGGCTTCCGGACGAGTAAAGATCACGCCGGAATCTTTCGACTCGTCATAAACCATGTCTTCGCCGCAAATGGTCGCGGCGGCAACTCGACCCTGCTGCCCGGCGGTATGCGCGAGCATTAAGCCACCGATGACATCACCCACAGCAAAGATGTGCGCCACCGAAGTGCGGCAACGATTGTCCGCCTTGATCACGCCTTTTTCCGTAACAATGCCAGCCTTGTCCAGTTGCAACGGTTCCAGCGCGGGACGTTTGCCGGTGGCCATGATCACGTAATCACAGCTGAAGTTGTGCTTCTTGCCGTCGCTGCCTTGGTAAGCCAGTTTCATTTCGCCCGGCTTGCCGGTAATCTCGGCAATTTTTGCGGCTGTTTCAATCGTCAGACGTGGATCGTCATTTAATACTGCGGTCAGCTGTTTGGCAATTTCCGGCTCGACCTCGGCCAGAATCCGTTCCTGACCTTCAAACAACTGCACTTTCGTGCCGAAGTCCTGGAAGATCTGTGCCATTTCCACACCGATAGCGCCACCACCGACCACGCCCAGACGTTTGGGTGCGGATTTCAGTCCCCAAACCGTGTCCGAGGTCAGCACGCCGCCGGTTTCCACCGCATCGAGCGCGCCGGGGATCGGCGGCACGAAAGGCGGTGCGCCAGTGGCAATCACGGCCACGCCAAAGCTGAGGCTCGAAGTCTTGCTGCCGTCACCGGCAATCGAGCGGCTATGCGGATCACTCTGGTTGCCGCCGGTATCAATCTCTACATGGTGATCATCAACGAAGCGGGCAAAGCCCTGAATCACTTTGATCTTCACACCCTTGTCGGTGTTGAGCGCCATTTCGCCGCGCTTCTCCAGCACACTGCGGCGGGTTTTTTCCATGACTTTCCAGTCCAGCGTCGGTTTGCTCGTACCCTTCACACCGAGGTGAATATCATGGGCGCGATCACGAATACGATCTGCCGCTGCACGCCAGGCCTTGGACGGAATACAGCCGCGCCACAGGCATTCGCCACCGGGGAACGGTGCATCGTTGATCATCGCTACTTTGAAACCATGCTCGACTAAATCGCGGGCGCAGTCTTCACCACCGGGGCCACCGCCAATCACCACCACATCATAATCCCAGTTACCTTCCGGCATCTTGAAATCAAAGCTGGCGGTTTTGGGTGCGGCGGATGCGCTGGCAGTTGCGGCTACAGCGCCATCCAGCCAGCCAGGGTTCTGCACCAGATCACGGAAGGTATTGAGGAACTTGGCCGCATCGGCACCATTGACGATACGATGATCGGCGGTAATGGTGACCGGCATGCCCTGCGATCCGAGGGTTGAAATTGCAAAAATAGCCGAGGTGCCCGGCGAGGGTATCGCATCAAACTGCGCCACGCCCATCATCCCCATATTGGAAATGGTAAAGGTCGGATTGGAATATTCTTCCGGCTTCAGACGCCGGGCACGGGCGCGGTTAACCAGATCTTTCCAGTCTGCCGCCAGTTCAGCCAGTGGACGGGTGGCTGCATCACGCAACACCGGTACCACCAGCCCCATGCCATCAGTTTCTACCGCCAGCCCCACATCCACCTGATCACGTTCAACGATGCGATCTTCATGCTGGTAGACGGCATTGATAATCGGATGTTTTTCAATCGCCAACGCTGCGGCCTTGGCCAGGGTCACGGTCAGCGAAAAGCCTTTGGCTTTAGACGCGGTTTTCAGTGCCGCCGGATCGATGTCTACGGTGACCCGGAACAGCGGCATGGAGAGTGAATATTCCATGTTGTGCGCCACGGCTTTTTCCATCGCCGTCATCGCCCGGCCTTCGCCCGGCACCTGGAAAATACGTTTGGTCGAGGTTTTTTGCACGTTGCTGTTAAGCACATCGGCGGCGATAATCGCGCCATCCGGACCCGTGCCGGTAATGCTGTTTAAATCAATGCCGTGCGCACCGGCCAGTTGCCGCGCATAGGGCGTCGCCGGTTTATTCTTTGGCCGGGGCGCGGGGGTCGCGCCATGCGGCATCGCAGGAATATGGGTTTTTGCTTTGGCAGCCCCAGAAGGAAGCGGCTTAGCTTTTTCAGTGCTGTCCACTTTGGCTTTTGTGCTGGCAGCTGATTTTGTTGTATTTAACACCTGTGCGGCATCGGCCACCAGAAAGGCAATTGCTTCACCCACCGGCACGGTAGCGTCAATCTCGGCCATCGGCCCGGACAGATAACCTTCGCGGAAGACTTCCACATCCATGATCGCCTTATCGGTTTCCACTTGCGCCACCACATCGCCACGCTCGACCTTGTCACCGATCTCTTTTTCCCAGCTCACCATCACGCCTTCATCCATGGTGTCAGAAAGCTTGGGCATCAAAATAGTATGCGCATCGGCTGGAACCTCATCAACAGCTGCGACTTCTTCTTCCGCCTCATGACTATCATCGGCAACCGCACTTTCAGCCGGAGCATCGCCGCCGTGCTGAACCTCATCCGCCGAAGCTACCAGATAGGCCATCGCTTCACCCACCGGGATAGTCGCATCCATCTCGGCCATTGGAGCAGACAAATACCCTTCACGGAAGACTTCCACGTCCATGATCGCTTTGTCGGTTTCGACCGTGGCAACGATATCGCCACGTTCAACTTTGTCACCAATTTCCTTTTCCCAACTGACGACGACACCTTCTTCCATAGTGTCAGAAAGTTTGGGCATTTTTATAATATATGGTTCAGACATAAGATCTCAGTATCTAAATAAGCATTCCTAATTCCAGTACGCTGTAACATTACCGGAACATAATTGTAGCTACGATTTCAATCGTACCCGTACGGCTGAAGCCATACCGACAGTTCAATCACTGTTATATTTTTCCCATTACCTTGAGTGCGCCCTGATAAACATCATCGGCACTGGGAATCGCGGCTTTTTCCAGACGTGCGTTGTAAGGCACCGGCACATCAGCCGCATGAATCCGCACCGGCTGCGCATCGAGGGCAAAGAAACAATCTTCATTAATCAGCGCCATGATTTCCGCACCGACACCGACCGGCGCTTCGTCTTCTTCTGCAATCAGCACACGATGGGTTTTTTCTACCGACTTGCGAATAGTTTCGCGATCCAGTGGTTTCAGCGAACGTAAGTCCAGCACTTCAGCATTAATGCCGTCAGCCTCCAGACGCTTCGCCGCTTCCAGACATAAATGCACGCTGAAGTTATAACCCACCAGAGTAATGTCGCTGCCTTCACGCACAATTTCCGCACCTTCCAATGGACGGAAAAATTCTTCATCCGGCACTTCTTCTTTAAGGTTATACATTTGCTCGTGCTCGATAATGATCACCGGATCATTGCAGCGTACTGCTGATTTAAGCATGCCATAGGCATCAATCGGACCACGCGGTGTCACCACCCGCAAACCTGAAGTACTCATAAACATACGCGCCAGACGCGCAGAATGCTGAGCGGCAAGCTGATGCGCAGTACCACCGGGGGTACGCATCACTATTGGACAACTCGCCCGACCACCGGACATATAACGAATTTTAGCCGCCGCATTGACCAACGTATCTAAAGCTAACAGGGCAAAGTTAATCGACATGATTTCGATAATCGGACGCATGCCAACCATCGACGCGCCGATGCCGATACCGGTATAGGAGTTTTCTGAAATCGGGGTATCGATCACCCGCTCCTCACCGTATTTATCATGCAGGCCGAGCGTAGCCTTGTAGGTTCCACCCGCGACACCGATATCTTCACCCATAGCGATAACCATGCGGTCATTTGCCATTTCCTCATCGTGGGCGCGACGAATCGCTTCCCAATATGCAATCTCAGCCATTCTCTTTCCTCAATGATTTAGTCCCTTAGAAATAATTTTCTGTGCATTTTACAGAAAATTATTTCGTGAAGGTACTTATCCGGCGGTTTATCCGGGTTACGGTTGCAGCGGACCAATCCAGCGTGGATCGGGATCGTCATCCAGTACAAATTTGTGCAGGTCTTCGACTTTCGGCTCGGGGCTTTCTTCTGAAAACTTGATGATGTCACTTTCCATATTTTCATCGATGTCTTTTTCCATCGCCTTGATATCGTCTTCCGTGATCAAGCCCTGTTCGATCAGACGCTTGCTGAAAATTTTGATCGGATCACGTTTTTCCCATTCGATTTCTTCCTCACGAGTACGATAGCCTTTGGCATCCGACATGGAATGACCGCGAAAACGATAGGTCATAAATTCGATGAAATACGGTCCTTTGCCACTACGAACAAAATCAATCGCGG
The DNA here is from genome assembly GCA_964539595.1 of uncultured Thiohalophilus sp. Classification (GTDB taxonomy): domain Bacteria; phylum Pseudomonadota; class Gammaproteobacteria; order UBA6429; family Thiohalophilaceae; genus JAADGZ01. The sequence goes on from CAZIJT010000070.1 coordinate 4,864, forward strand.
TTTCCGCCGCCTCCATTACCGTTTCGATATCCATGCCATCATGCTGGCTGGCGTCCATATCATAGGCGGCAACACGCTTGTATTGATCTTTCACTGCGGTGGAACGATCAATGTGGGTACCGATGGCATAGCCATTATTTTCACAAACAAATAACACCGGCAAGTTCCAGATCTTGGCCATGTTCATGGTTTCGTGGAAGGTGCCCTGATTGTTGGCACCATCACCAAGGAAACAAATCGCAATCTGTTTCGTACCCTTGTGTTTGCAGCCCAGCGCCAGACCCGCCGCCAGCGGGAAAGGCTGGCCAACTAATGCATAGCCACCCATGAAATTCACGGATGGATCAAAAATGTGCATGGAACCCCCGCGGCCACGAGATGATCCTGTTTCCTTACCATACAGTTCAGCCATCACTTCACGCGCGGGCGCACCGGCCTTGAGCGCGTGAACGTGATCACGGTAGCCGGTGATCACGTAGTCATTATCGGTACCTTTACCGAGCATGGCCTTTTCAAGTACGCCAGTGGCAACCGCTTCCTGTCCAGAATACAGGTGCAAAAAGCCTCCAATTTTGCGTTCCATATAGGCTTCAAATGTTCGGTCTTCGAAACGGCGGAAAAAAATCATTTCCCGTAACAGACGTTTTTTATCGGCGTCGTTCATAAGGCTCCTTCGCTGATGAGCTGTGAAATTCTTTAACAAAGCAGGCACTGATCCGAAGGCCACTAAAAGCCCACGCCAGCAAACAGAACGTAAAAATGCCCGTTGCCTACATACAAAGCCGGGTATGATCGGACTTTTGTCGGCCAAGGTCAAGAATTCAGCCACACCGGGGGGATAAATTATTCACGATATAACCATGACAAATGCCTGAGTAGTCCGTTAATATCCATATATAACAACATTTTTTTGCAAAACGGCCGTTATAAAACACAGGGATCTGAAACACGCCGATCTGCCACTCCGAATTGACTAATTATTAACCAACATAGCCCGACTAATGCCTCAAACAATTATTGGAAACTGGCTTGAAAAGCTCACCCGTAGCGTTAAAAAACGGGATCTGGCCGCACACATGCAACTGGTCTCCGAACGGGTGCAGGTTTATGGCCTACCGGGTGGTCAGATCGTCGATCACCGCCAATGGAAAAACCGACGCCACACCGAGTTTAATCAGGCACAGCTGCTAGCACTCGACTACCGGTTACTTAATATTAAAACCATTACTTCACGACGACTGGGATTTCATGTCGAAGAAACCATGCAGGCCTGTAATGGCATGTGTGTGTTTATCGATAAGGATATTATTCTGGAACTCGAAGCCGATGAACAATGGCGCGTGGTTGAAGAAAACATTCATCACTGGAAAATTGAGCAGGCACAGAAAATATCATGAGTACCACGGATAAGGCTTACCGAACCGAACATGACAGTATGGGTGAATTGCAGGTTCCCGCCGATGCCCTGTATGGCGCACAGACCCAGCGCGCCGTAGATAATTTTCCCATCAGCGGCCAGCCCATGCCGGCTGCGTTTATTCGCGCACTGGCTCAGGTCAAAATCGCCTGTGCCACCGCCAATGAAAAACTGGGACTACTGGAGACCGATAAAGCTGCCGCCATCAAAAAAATTGCCGGCAAGCTTGCTGAAGGCCAGTATGCCGATCAGTTTCCCATCGATATTTATCAGACCGGCTCAGGCACCAGCAGCAACATGAATGCCAATGAAGTTATCGCCCGTCTGGCCAGCGCTGATTCGGGGCTGAATATTCACCCCAATGATCACGTCAATATGAGTCAGAGTTCGAATGATGTGATCCCCACCACGATTCATGTCAGCGCCTGTCTGGAGATCAACCATAAGCTACGCCCGGCGCTACAACATCTGGCCAATACCATCGAGATTCGTGCCGATGAATTAAAAAATGTGATCAAAACCGGTCGCACGCATTTGATGGATGCCATGCCCGTAAGTCTGGGGCAGGAGTTAACTACCTGGAAGGATCAAATCGAACAGGCGCTGGCGCGTATCGACGCCAGTCTGCCGCGCCTCTATGCGCTGGCTCAGGGCGGCACTGCCGTGGGCACCGGCATCAATGCCCACCCTGAATTTGGATCAATGGTCGCCCGCGAACTGGCCAGTGAAACAAAGCTGCCCTTCACCTCGATGGATAATTATTTTACCGGTCTGGCAACTCAGGATAGCGCGGTAGAAATGAGCGGTCAGTTAAAAACCCTGGCCGTGAGTCTGATGAAAATTTCAAATGATTTGCGCTGGATGAACAGTGGTCCACTGGCCGGTTTAAGTGAAATCGCCCTGCCTGCACTGCAACCGGGCAGCTCAATCATGCCGGGCAAGATCAACCCGGTAATTCCCGAAGCCGTGGCCATGGTCTGCGCACAGGTGATTGGCAACGATACGGCGATCACCCTTGGTGGCCAGTCCGGCAACTTCCAGTTAAACGTAATGCTGCCACTGGTTGCACACAATCTATTGCAGAACATCGAATTGCTCAGCAATAGCACACGCCTACTGGCAGATAAAGCTATCGATGGCTTTAGTGTTAACCGCGAGAACATCAACCTGGCCTTGTCCAGAAACCCGATCCTGGTTACCGCACTGAACCGGGTAATTGGCTATGAGAAAGGCGCGGCGATTGCCAAAAAGGCCTATGCCGAAAACCGCCCAGTGATGGACGTAGCATTGGAAATGACTGACCTTGATGAAGCCGAGCTTGGCCGTCTACTTAACCCGGCCAAACTGGCACAGGGTGGGCTTGAGTAAATTATCCTGTCTAAAGTAAAACAATACTTGTAAAGTTGTGCCAGTTTTTTTAATCTCATTCTGTTAGGTTTTAACTGCCTTCTATTATTATTTATTATTGCCCCTTCACTTAAGGATAAATACATGGATGCCCTTGACGACCTGAAAAAACAGGCCAAAAGTGTGCTAAAAGATAGAGAACAGGCCACCGGGAAAGACGAATCACTCGACGCCTTTCGCCACAGTGAAGTCGCAAATAGTCTGGAAAATATCCATGAATACCTGAATGCATTTCTGGAACAGCTTCGCATTGTTAATCCAGCTGTCAATATTAGCATTGACATCAACAATATCGGCCAGCTATCCAGCCTGACACCGACAAATTATCGTCTCTATACCGAGAACACCTTCAACCAGCTCAGCGTTGGCTTTAGTTTTATTCTCCAGTGTGATAAACAACACTGCCAGCTAACCAATATCAATGAGTCTGATCGCGACAAGCTAAAGAACAAACTGCGTCATCTTGGTCTGGATATCAACCAACAATCAAATGATAGTCTGGAAATCAGCGGCCAGTTCTCAGCCAGCATCGTGTTCCGATCAAACTATGCCCGCCGCCTGATCAATCTGGCTATCAGCAATATCACGAGCAGCGAATTACAGACTCACGAAATCGATCCCAACAGCATCAACGATAATTTGCTGAATAATCTTGGCAACTACCTGCTGCGTCAGGATAATGATTTTATCGAAAATATTATCCAACAGGAAAAAAATTCAGCCACGATTCAGGCCTATATCGACGAGCAGGGTGAACCAGAACCCACACTGACTGAAATGATGGAATCATCATTGGTGAATAACCTGTTTAAGGATCGTCAGCAACTCTACCTGACCTATCATGAACGCATCAAGGAACTAACCTCTCGAGATGAGAGTATGACTCTTGGTCGCAGCAGCAAATGTGATTTTGTTATCGAATCCGACTGTGCCTCACGCCAGCATGCCCGACTGGTCTATCGCCGGGGTAAATTTATTGTTTCCGATAGCAGCACCAACGGTACCTTTGTTAAACCTCAGGGCAACAAGGAAATTTATATCCACAGTGAAGACTACCCATTGAGTGGCTCAGGTTTTATCAGTCTGGGAGAATCTATCTCAGTAGATAATGAACACCTGATTTATTACTCCTGTCAATAAAGCGCATGAATGAAGTAAGCATCCTGCAACCTGATGACTGGCATCTGCATGTGCGTGATGCTGAGGTGCTTACCCATGTTATCCCCGATAGTGCTCGGCGTTTTGCCCGCGCAATTATCATGCCCAACCTCAAGCCCCCCGTTACCACGGTCACGCAGGCGCTTGATTATCGCCAGCGTATTCTCAGCGCCGTGCCGGAAGATGAAACCTTTGATCCGTTGATGACGCTTTATCTCACCGACAACATCAGCGCAGATGAAATCAGACACGCGGCAGACAATCCACAGCTTCATGCCATTAAATATTACCCTGCGGGAGCCACCACCAATTCCGATGCCGGAGTGAGCCAGATCGAAAAAGTTTATTCGGTAATTGAAGTCATGGAAGAAACCGGGTTGCCGCTACTGGTGCATGGAGAAGTCACTGACGACAAGGTAGATATTTTTGACCGTGAAGCCGTCTTTATCGATACCGTTTTAATGCCGCTACTGAGACAGTTTCCAAAACTACGTCTGGTGCTGGAACATATCACCACCCAACACGCCGTAGAGTTTGTCAGCAGCCAGCCTGACAATATTGCCGCCACCATCACCCCGCATCACCTGTTAATGAACCGCAATGATATTTTCAAAGGCGGGATCAATCCGCATCATTACTGTCTGCCAATACTGAAACGGGAAAAACACCGGCAAGCCTTGATAACCGCAGCAAGCAGTGGCAGTCCAGCATTTTTTCTCGGCACCGACAGTGCGCCGCATGCCAGAAAAGCCAAGGAAAGCGCTTGCGGTTGTGCGGGTATGTATAGCGCCCATGCCGCAATTGAACTCTATGCTGAAGCCTTTGAGCAGGCCGGGGCACTGGATAAACTGGAGGGGTTCGCCTCCTGCTTCGGCGCGGACTTCTATCGCCTGCCGCGCAACACAAAAATGATTAAACTGGTAAAAGAAGACTGGACAGTACCCGATAGCCTGACCTTTGGCCTCGAGCAACTGATTCCATTACGCGCGGGTAAAGTCGTTCACTGGAAACTCGTTTAAAAAACAATTATCCATTTCGTGAAAGAATCCCGGTTTTCTCCCGGTCTTGGTATAACATCGACAACTACCCTGTCTCAGATGAGTCCCTGATGAAAAACAAGTCTTTCTTAAAATATATTACCGGCGTTATCTTTTTACTCAGCAGTTTCAATATTCTGGCTATTGATAACTCACCCTCACAGATCAACTGGCAAAACTGGTCACCCGACGTCTTCGCCCAGGCAGAGAAGGAAGACAAGCTGGTGCTGCTGGATCTAATCGCCGAGTGGTGTGTGTACTGCAAAAAAATGGATCAAGTCACCTACCGTGACCAACAGGTCATTAAAGCCATCAACAAGAACTATATCGCGGTGCGTGCGGATCAGGACAAACACCCGGCACTGGCGCAGCGTTATAAAAACTATGGCCGCCCCGCCACCGTGGTTTATACCAGTGCTGGCACCGAAGTGATTAAGCACCGAGGCTATATGGAACCTCAAATTATGTTCTGGATGCTGGACACCGTAGCCGCCAACCCCGACCCGGCAGCCCACCGCTGATTTATACGGATATTTCAACGCATGGATCGACGCCAATTTATTTTTAGTATGAGTGCAGGCATCGCCGCCTCCAGCGCCTTTTTCAGCACACTACAAACTGTACAGGCCGCCGTCACCCAGGCAGCCCCGACAATTGCGGGGCTAACACTTTCACAGTGGGATGTAGTTGCCCTGATTCAGGATCATCTTTTACCGTCTGAAACAGATTCACCCGGGGCAAAAAATATTAATGCCCTGGGCTACTTCCAATCGGTCATCACCCATCCTCATCACGATCCCGATGATCGAAGTTTTTTGTTACAGGGGCTAAAGGAAATAGAAACACGGGCGCAGAAAAAATACCGCCACCGTTTTTTTACCCTTGATCACGATCAGCGCGAAAGCCTGTTACGCGACTATGAAAAAACGGTAAATGGCAGTAGCTGGCTAATCATGTTGATGGACTATCTGATGGAAGCCCTGCTCACCGATCCTGTTTATGGCGGCAACCCAAAAGGCGTTGGCTGGCAGTGGCTGCAACATACGCCGGGCTTTCCTCGTCCTCCCTTCCAGCAACAGGCGGTCTTTGCATGAGTAAGGATTTTGATGTCTGTGTGATTGGTAGCGGTGCCGGTGCGGGGCCCATCATCTGGAGTCTGGCTAACGCCGGTTACTCGGTCGTGGTGCTGGAAAAAGGCCCGTATCTGCAAAGCAACGATTTTTTCAAAGATGAGCGCCACGGTAACCTGCGCGATGGTTATAAACCCAACCTGCGCGATGAGCCGCACATCATCGAAGAAGAAGACGATGATGGCAACTTTCATGCGCGCAGCACCTATCGTTCCGGGACTAATTTCTGGAACGGCAATGTGGTTGGCGGCTCAAGTAATTTTATGAGTGGTTTCTTCCACCGACTGAAGCCGGTAGATTTTCATCTGCGTTCAAGCTTTGGCGCAGTTGAGGGGGCGAATGTGGTCGACTGGCCAATCAGCTACGAGGATCTGGAGCCTTACTACACCAGGGTCGAACAGATTATTGGTGTGTCCGGCAAGGTATTAAAACATCCGCACCAGGAACCCCGCAGTACGCCTGACTTCCCCTATCCACCGACTCGTGAACATCCGGTTGCTAACCTCATTGACGAGGCCAGTGCAGCACTGGGCTACCACGCCATCCCTACCCCACGCGCTATCTTGCCGCAGGCCGCACTGGGACGACAGGGATGTAGCTACAGTGGTTATTGCGGTGCTTACGGTTGTGCCACGGGCGCAAAAGGTAGCTCACGCGCGGCACTGATTGATCAGGCCGTCGCCACGGGGCGTGTTCAGGTTCGGCCTTATTCAATGGTCAGTCGAATTAAAACCAATGGTAGCGGTAAGATCAGCGCCGTTGAGTATTTTAATAAACAGGGTCAGACAAAACAGGTTGACGCCCACGTTTATGTGGTCGCCTGTCAGGCGGTGGAAACATCACGCCTGTTATTGAATTCCAGCGGACCCAAACATGAAAACGGTCTCGGCAATCGTAATCAGCAGATAGGCAGGAACCTGCTATTTGCCGGTGGCGGTAGCGGTTCCGGACGACTGATCTATTCAAAAATGAAAAAACAACAAGCCGGACAACTTAAAGAATTCGGCAGCTTTGTAAATCGCGCCCTGCAGGACTGGTATGTGATTGATGATCCCGAATTCGGCTCACCACAGAAAGGCGGCACCATCGACTTCGTCCACATGCACCCCAACCCGGTAGTCCGCGCCACTCGGCAAATATACGGGCAGAACGGCTTGATCTGGGGCACGCCACTCAAACGCAAACTGGAACGCCACTTCATCGACAGCCGCTTTCTTAAAATTGAAGCGTTCTGTGACTGGATGCCGATTGATGACTGCCATGTCACGCTCGCGCCAAAAACACGCGATAAATGGAACTTGCCGGTCGCCAAAGTACGCACTGGCTATCATGTGCAAAATCTACAGGTAGGCTGGTATCTCGCCTCAAAAGGCGCGGAGGTACTTAAAAAGATGGGAGCCGAAAATGTGATCGCCTTTGCCTCGGCCAAGCCCCCCACCAACCTGATGGCGGGTGGTTGCCGCTTCGGCAATGATCCTGCCCACTCAGTTCTGGATGCCGACTGCCGCAGCCATGAGATTGAAAACCTGTTCGTCAGCGATGGCAGCTTCATGCCCACAGGCGGCAGCGTCCCCTACACCTGGACTATCTACGCCAACGCATTTCGAGTCGCCGATAAAATCATCGCCCAGCTTGGTGGGAAGCGAACGGGGTAATAAAACGCTGATTAGTTCCGTTCGCTCTGAGCCTGTCGAAGGGGGCAATATTTAGGGTGTTTATTTTATTGAATTCTTCATTCATGGTTCGGCAAGCTCATCA
>CAZIJT010000071.1:0-12731 GCA_964539595.1 uncultured Thiohalophilus sp.
CTGTTCGCCCCGCTGATGGGGCTGGAAGCCGGGCTGGTCGATACCAAACACCTGTTCGATGGCTTCGCCAGTAATGCGGTGATGTCGATTATTGCGGTCATGATTATCGGAGCCGGGCTGGATAGAACCGGCATTATGGGCAAGGTCGCCGCCTTTATTCTTAAATCCGGCGGCACCTCGGAAAAACGCATTATTCCGATTATCTCCAGTACCGTGGCCATTATTTCCTCGTTCATGCAGAACGTCGGTGCGGCGGCGCTGTTTTTGCCCGTGGTCAGCCGAATTTCTGCGCGCTCCGGCCTGCCGATGTCACGCCTGCTGATGCCAATGGGCTTTTGCGCCATTCTCGGCGGCACCGTGACCATGGTCGGTTCCAGTCCGCTGATTCTCCTCAACGATCTCATTTTGACGTCAAATAAAGCGCTACCCGCAGATCAGCAAATGGATACCTGGGGCTTGTTTTCAGTGACCCCCATCGGGCTGGCACTGGTGGCCACCGGCATTCTTTATTTTATGATTGCCGGACGCTTCGTCCTGCCCCGGCTGGTTAAAGAAGAGACCGACGGTACCAGTGCCACCCATACCATGAGCTATTTCCGTGACATCTACGGTATCGACTACGACATGTATGAAGTCGTGGTGCCGGATGACAGTGCGATGGTCGGCAAGCTGCTGGATGACATTGAACACCGTCATCGTGTCCGGGTGATTGCGGCATTACGTGGCAGCGATGATTTGCGTATCGGTCCCGGTGGCCTGGCGCGAGATGTGGGTATCGAAGCGGGGAGCGTGCTCGGCCTTCTCGCCACCCATAATAATGTAAAAAAGATAGTTGATGAATACGGGCTAGGCCTGCACGACAGTCTGGAAACCTTTTCAGAGTCATTGGCTGCGACCAAGGCGGGGATTGCCGAGGTACTGATTCCACCCGGCTCCAGCCTTATCGGCAAAAGCGCGCGCGACGTCTGGATGCGCAAGACCTATGGTATCGCGCTGGTCGCGCTACATCGAGAAGGTGAGACCCTGCGCGAAGGTGATGGCATCCGTGACCTGCCATTGCAAGCTGGCGATACGCTGGTGGTGCATACCAGCTGGGATGCGCTGGCGCGACTGGAGCATGATCGCAACTTTCTGGTAGTCACAACCGAATACCCACACGAGGAATTTCGTCCACAAAAAATCGGCTATGCACTGTTCTTTTTTAGCGTTGCCCTGGGACTGGTGCTGTTTACCGATCTACGTTTATCCGTTGCCCTGCTCACCGGCGCAATGGGCATGGTACTCGCCGGGGTACTCAGTATTGAGGAAGCCTATGATGCAGTGAGCTGGAAAACGGTATTTCTGCTGGCCTCGTTGATTCCCTTAGGGCTGGCAGTGGAAACCACCGGCACCGCCAAATGGATTGCCGAGCAAGTTCTCAACGTCGTCGGCCATATGCCGATATGGGTGATCCAGACCGCCGTGGCGATATTGGCTACCTTCTTCACGCTGGTGATGTCGAATGTCGGCGCGACCGTATTGCTGGTGCCGCTGGCAGTAAACATCGCCATCGGCGCGGGTGCTGACCCCGCCGTCTTTGCTCTAACCGTGGCTATCGCTACCTCCAACTCCTTTCTAATTCCAACCCATCAGGTGAATGCCCTGATCATGGGGCCGGGCGGCTATCGAGTACCCGACTTCATGCGCGCAGGCAGTGTAATGACCCTGCTATTCCTTGTGGTGATGATACTAATGATGAACCTGTTGTTCTGAGGCAAACGTATATTTTAGAAACATGAAGAACATTACCGGGCAATGTGAACTTCACGTTTTTTTATTCTGAGGATGGCCACGTTGATGATAAGCAAAAATTTCAAGCCCCTGGATAAGCTAATAATCCTGACAGTCGTTGTTAGCTGGATTGCGTATGTGTTTCTGGCCGAAGGCATCCCCGGTGGGGTCATAAGCCTGTTTTTGCTACTGCTGACACTGATAGCAATGCGGGTTGAATTTTAATCAGTTTATTGTTCGAAGATGACACGGGTATTTGCCACTTCAAGCCCTACGATAACAGGAAAAATTTCATGTTAAATGGCATCAAAAACACATTAAAGCTAATCGGCAATGCGCTGGCGTTCGCCAACGCTGGGGAAATGCTCACTGAAGAACAGAAGGTAGAAATACTGGCCCAACAGCGTTCCTGCCCAGTTACACCTGAGGCGATCCCTCCCCGAGTAGTATTAGCCAGCTATGGGGAATTTTCTTCCGCGTCGGTGAATCACGCAATCGCGCTATGTCATAAGAAAAAAGCGATGCTGGATCTACTTTGCGTGTCTCCGCCCAACAGCAAGACAGCTACACCATTATCACAACTGCTATCGCTAATCGAAACTGAGAACGATCTGGATTTTCAAATTACCCGAAGACAAGGTGATCTACTGACCGTAACCGATGCTTATCTGCGCACACGAAAAGATACGCTGATGATACTGATTAATGTTAGCGATCATTTGCGCAACCGAGCAAAGCGGTACCGGCGCACCGGAAAATGGTTCCGAACAACCTCGCTTCCCGCCGTAACATTGATTGATGATTTGGTTCACATTTAAATAGGCGATTCAGATACCTGATCATCTGTAAATTTCCACGCCGCATGCAGACGGGGTATCTGCATCTATTCGGCTTCAGCCGTAGCTACAATAAAACGTCGCCAGAACGCCGGATCAATAACAAACCTGATTCAGGAAAAACATAAACGAATACGGGTGCCCTGACCTTCACTACTATCGATCTCGATGTTCCAGTTATAACGATGACAAATACGCCTAACCAGTGACAGACCGATGCCCTTGCCACCCGGCTGGTCGCTGTAATAAGGTTCGAATACCCGTTTCAGACTGTCACGGGAAATACCTACGCCGGTATCCTCGATCTCTACATAATGACTTTCCAACGTGATCTGCACATGCCCATGTTCTATGTAAGAAAAGGCATTACGCACCAGATTCGCCAGCACCACCCGCAACAAGCTGCACTCTACCTTCAACTGCGGCTGCTCATGGATCTCGAGCCTGACATCAATCGACTTGTGTTCCAGTAAGTACTGATGGTTTTGCAGAACCTGAGCGATGATCTCACCGACCTCACAGGATGAGGAGGTCAAATGATCTTCCCGCTCCCGCGCCAGTAACAACAATGCCGAACTCAGTTCACTCGCTTCTTCCACCGCCCGGGCGATACGTTCAACCCGCTTGTATCTTGCCGGATCGATCTGACCATCCGCCAGCAACACTTCCGCTGCGCCCTTGATCACCGCCAATGGGGTACGCAACTCATGACTGACATCCGAGGTAAAGGCGCGTTCACGTTTGATAAACTCAGACAGCCGCTGCAGGTAGTCATCAAAATCTCGCGCCAGTTCACCCACTTCATCTTCAGGGAAATCTGCGGCCAACGGCGTCAACGCACCGGCCTTCGGTTTTAAACCACTCACTCGCCGCGCCAGCTCTGCCACCGGAAAAATCACCCGTCCGGCCAGCCAGAAACCCAACAGCGCAGACAGCATCATCATGATCAAGACACCAGCAATCAGATAAAAGCGAAACTGCTGTTCGCGTTGGCGGATCTGCGTATCTTCATAGAGCACAACAAAGCGCCGCCCGGCCTGCTCACGCACTTCAGCATAATAATTTTTATTTTTAACCTGGATCTGATGCAGCCCCGGCTGTAGTTGTTTCAGGATTGCCGGGCTTTCATCGACTCGAGTGCTGATAACAAAGGTATGTAACGCGGTGCTATTGGGCGGTGGCGTATTTGGATCTAATGTGTAACGCGTGATGTAGTCTTCCAGCTCGGTAGTCAGGGTTTCGGCAATCAGCCGTTCTTCCATGCCAAGCATGAGAACATACAGGCCGCTAGCAATAACCAGGCTCACCAGCGTGCCCAAAAAGGCAAAAGCGAAAGTAACCCGGTAGCGTAGGCTAGTCCTGAACTTCATCCGGCTCTACCAGCTGATAGCCAATACCATGCACTGTACGAATCAAGGCCTGCGCAAACGGACGATCAACGGCTGAACGCAACACCGACATGTGTGCGCGCAGCGCATCACTATCAGGGCGGGTATTACCCCAGATACGTCGCTCGATTTCCTTGCGTGGAATCACCCGTGGCGACTGGCGCAATAACAGGGTAAGAATCTTTAGTGGAATGGGTGGCAGTGTGATTCGTTGACCGGCACGTTCCAGTTGCAGGCTGGCCGGATCGAATGATAGATCCGCCACTCGAATCACTTCACGCGACTGCTCGCCACGCGCGCGACGCACGATGACCTGTAGTCGGGCATCAAGTTCCTGCATCGCAAAGGGCTTAATCATATAATCGTCTGCACCACGGCCAAAGCCTTCCAGTTTATCTTCCAGCGTATCCCTTGCAGTCAACATCAGTATCGGCAGATCACGCCCGGCATCGCGCAGCCGTGAACACACTTCCAGCCCATCCATTCCCGGTAACATCAGATCCAGCACAATCGCGTCATAGTCATTTTCCAGTGCAAACTGTAAACCGCTTTTTGCATCGTAGGCGGCATCCACCACATACCCCTGCAACTCCAGATAGTCATAGAGATTGGCGACCAGATCCGGGTTGTCTTCAATAATTAGAATATACATGTTCGCTCCAGACAATTATGTCTTATTGCACTCATGGAAAATGCGTGTCGTACAGTTCTTGCAGATGTCGTGATCCAGTTTGTTATAAATACCGGTAATCGCCGCCCGCTTCGACTGGAACACATGGTTGGCACCAATAATATCCAGCGAGCCATATTTTTCCAGCGCATCCCATAAACCCTGTTTGGTATTAATAAGATACAGTCCCCCGCCACGCGCCTGTCGCGACTGCGCTTCCCGGGCTAGCGTATCACCCCCCTGAATATCCGCAAAGTTTATCCCCTGACAAACTATCGCCAGATGCGTTTGCTCGGGGCTTCGGCTTTCGATTTCGGCAAAGACTTCCTGCACATGGTTCACCGAGCCAAAAAACAGCGAGCCATCAATACGCAACAAACGCAACTGCGGACACTGTGGCAAATTGGGATCACTGGAAAACGCATGCTTGGGCAAACGTGGATCAGGTGAGCGGGTAACGATGCGAGGCTTGGCCACACGCATCAAAAACAGCACCAACGACAACAGCACCCCGGCAAAAATTGCCAGCTCCAGTTCCAGAAACAGGGCACCAAAAAACGTCACCGCAAGAATACCCGTCTCACGCCGACTACTCTTCAGCACATGTTTGATTTCATGAAAATCAATCAAGCCCCAGGCCACCAGAAACAGAATCCCGGCCATCGCCGCATTCGGCAAATAGGCCGCCAGTGGGCCGACCAGCACCACGATTACAATCAAAAAAGAACCGGCAAATACTGCCGCCAGCGGTGTTTTTGCTCCGGCCTGATAATTCAGGCCACTGCGATTAAATGAGCCTGTCGCCACGTAACCAGAGAAAAAACTACCGGCCAGATTCGACAACCCCTGACCAATAAATTCCTGATTGCCATCGATACGCTGACCACTGCGCATCGCCAGCGAGCGACCGATGGACACCGCCTCGGTCAGAGCAAACAGGGTCACGGCCAGTGCCGAAGTCGAGAGGTGTTTAATGGTATCCAGATTAAGATCCGGCGCTGAGAGTGGCGGCAAGGTATTCGGCAGTGCGCCGACCGAGGTAATCCCCGTTACCTCGATCCCATAGAGTCGATTTAATAACAGCGCAGCAAGACTGCCAAGCAGCATCGAAGCAATCAGATACGGTATTTTCGGAATCCAGCGTTTCACCGCGATACCCGAGAGCAGGGTAATCAATGCCACCCCAGTAATATAGGGATTAATGTCACCCAATTGCAGCCAGAAAGAATGCAAAATTTCCGGCAGGTGCGCGCCTCGTGGGATCTCCACACCAAAAAAATTCTTCAACTGCTTACTGGCAATCAGGATCGCCGCACCGGCGGTAAAGCCGACGATCACTGAATGCGAAATGAAATTAACAATCGCACCCATGCGCGCCAGTCCCAGCCCCAGCTCAAACAGACCCACCATAAAGGTGAGCGTTAACGCTAATGCAACATACTCCGCCGATCCCGGTTCGGCGTACACGCTGAGAGCAGAAAACAGAACAATAGATGCCGCCGTGGTCGGCCCTGAAACCAGATGATGTGACGAGCCGTACAAAGCTGCGATCACCGCCGGAACCATACCTGCATAGAGTCCATATTCCGGCGGCATTCCGGCGATAGTGGCGAAGGCCACCCCCTGAGGTAAGACCACAATGGCACCCGTAAGACCGGCCATAAAATCACTTTTTAAATTACGTCGGGTGACTCGCTGTCGCCAGAGCAAAAAAGGGAACAGGCGGTAATACCATTCTGGCTGGGTGACTCTAATTGCATTCATAGGGTAACTATCTCCGTAACTATTTTTTGTTTGCCCACCCACAAAGACTCCCGCGCGGGTTGCAGAGAACAGCAACAGGCGCATCGAGCATATGAGGCTCTGAGCCTTTTCAAATAAAAAGGCTCGGGCAAATCAACTCAGGAATTTATCGGCTGCTTCCAGAAAAAGACAGCCGTCATATCACGACGAGGGCACGAGCAAGATGGATATGGGGGATCCAGACTGCACCGCGATATTTGTATGTGGAAATTTTAGTCTTACGAAGCTTAAGATTACGTTAAGAATTATTCCAGAAATGCCTCAATGAAAAAAAAACGGCCAATATGTTCTACCCTCCTGATGCTGGACAGGAATTCGGAACCGTTTAGCCCTGTATTATTCAGGCCGTATGAGAACACGGTAAAATTTGGCAGAAAAGAATGATCTGTAGAACTGGAGGACTTATAATCAAGCCAAGCAAATTACTATCGAACCAGCTGGCCTGGCCTCTGCAACAGTCAACCCACGGAATACCCATAATGTCCTTAATACAATGGCGCGAAGAATTTTCAACTGGCATATCCGGTGTTGACTACGAACATCAACAACTTATTGAAATGATTAATTCTATCTATTCAATGTTGGCCAGTAATGCAGACAAGCAGGACATCATCGATTGCCTCGGCGATATCTACGGAAAAATATCCGGTCATTTTATGCTTGAAGAACAGCTAATGAAAAAACATGCCTATGATCACTATGAGGTTCACAGCGCCGATCATAAACAATTGCTCGATGACATCGGTGCGATTACCGATGAGGTCGAAAGCTCAGCCAGATTTGATTCCGAGGTGTTACAGCAAAAATTAAACAACTGGTTCCAGTTGCATTTTAAAACGCATGATGCGCGTCTGCACAAATTGCAGGAATTAATTCAACAGGGCAACCACGATAAAAATTCAATCAAGAAAATACTTAGCAAATTATTTTAAACTTGAAATGCCACGGGGGTAAACCGAACAAATATAACTACTGGTGATGGCAGGTAGTTTTAATTTACGAACTTTCAGTCTCCTGAATAGTTACACCTTCAAGACCCGAGGTCATCGCATCCATATCACCGCCACGGGTTTCACCCAGCTTGATCATCAAACGTAGTTCATTAGCAGAATCAGCATGACTGATCGCATCTTCGTAGGTAATGTTGCCGGCCTTATAAAGATCATACAGCGCCTGATCAAAAGTCTGCATGCCCATCTGTCGGGACTTGCCCATCAATTCCTTCATCTTGTAGATTTCGCCCTTGCGTACCAAATCCGACATCAACGGAGAATTGATCAGCACTTCACCGCACAAGACTCGTCCCTGCCCATCAGGCACGGGAATAAGTTGCTGGGCAACGATGGCTTTCATGTTGAGAGACAGATCCAGTAATAGCTGGTTGCGTCGATCGTCAGGGAAAAAGTTGATAATACGATCCATCGCCTGGTTAGCATTATTGGCATGCAGGGTGGCCAGACAAAGGTGACCGGTTTCGGCAAAGGCAATCGCGTGATCCATAGTTTCCCGAGTTCTGATTTCGCCAATAAGAATCACATCAGGAGCCTGACGCAAGGTGTTTTTCAGGGCAATCTCATAGCTTTCTGTATCCAGTCCCACCTCACGCTGGGTCACAATACAACCTGCGTGGTTATGAATATATTCAATCGGATCTTCGATAGTAATAATATGGCCGGTGCTGTTCTTATTGCGATAACCGATGACCGCCGCCAGCGACGTGGATTTACCCGAGCCGGTGGCACCAACAAAAATTACCAGTCCACGCCGCGTCATTGCCAGCTCTTTTAGCACGGGAGGCAAACGTAGTTCATCGATAGTAGGAATGGTGGTTTCAATTTTACGCAACACCATGCCTGCATGACTTCGCTGACAAAAAGCACTCACACGGAAACGGCCAATGCCCGAGGCCGAAATCGCATAGTTGCATTCATTGTCGCGCTCAAACTCTTCCCGTTGTGCCGGACTCATAATACTGGTAACAATTTCCATCGCCTGCATGGGCGTCAGAGTTGCCTGGGTCACGGGCGTAATCTTGCCGTTGATTTTCAGGCTCGGTGCCACGCCAGCGGTAATAAATAAATCCGATGCATTTTTATGCACCATTAATTTTAGTAACGAATCAAAATCCATGTTGCTTATCCTTCATAAAATCCATGACAACCTGTTGAGCTTCATTTCAGTCAACCCAACCTACACTAAACGACTTGTGAAATATTTTTCTCGCATTATCACTACAAGACTAATTAAACGAATCCTTATTGGCGGCTCGCTGTTTTGCTTCCTGTTTACTCACCACACCGCGCGCCACTAAATCCTGCAAACATTGATCCAGGGTCTGCATACCCTGCCCTTGCCCCGTCTGAATAGCGGAGTACATTTGTGCCACCTTGTCTTCACGAATCAGGTTACGAATCGCGGGCGTGCCGATCATGATCTCGTGTGCGGCCACCCGACCACCACCAATTTTTTTCAACAGGGTCTGAGCAATAACCGCGCGCAATGATTCAGATAGCATCGAGCGTACCATGCCTTTTTCTGCCGCCGGAAATACATCGATAATACGATCAATAGTTTTTGCCGCCGAGGTCGTATGTAGCGTGCCGAATACCAGATGGCCCGTTTCCGCTGCGGTCAGTGCCAGACGAATGGTTTCCAGATCGCGCATTTCACCGACCAGAATAATATCGGGATCTTCACGTAGCGCAGAGCGTAATGCCTCGGAAAAACCCAGGGTATCACGATGAACTTCACGCTGGTTGACCAGACATTTTTTACTTTGATGGACAAATTCAATCGGATCTTCAATTGTCAGGATATGACCATACTCACTGTCGTTCTTGTAATCGACCATACCCGCAAGGGTGGTGGATTTGCCCGAACCGGTTGGCCCGGTGACCAGCACAATGCCGCGCGGAGTATCTGAAATGTCTTTAAATACGGCAGGTGCATTAAGATCTTCAAGGGTCAGAATTTTTGAGGGAATGGTACGAAACACCGCACCCGCACCACGATTATGATTGAAAGCATTGACACGAAAACGCGCCAAATCCGGAATCTCGAAGGAAAAATCTGTTTCATAAAATTCTTCAAAGTCCTTGCGCTGCTTATCATTCATGATGTCATAGACCAATGAATGCACAGTCTTATGTTCCAGCATCGGGACATTGATGCGGCGCACATCCCCATCCACGCGAATCATGGGTGGCAGGCCTGCCGACAGATGTAGATCAGATGCGCCGTTTTTAACGCTAAAAGCCAATAGTTCGGTAATATCCATGCAAAGTCCCTGAGTCAATCGTAGACGGTGAAAATCATAAGCTAAAAGTATGTGAATTATTATCGGTCATAGCAGCCAGAATCTTGAACCGCCAGACATCGACCAGACTAACAAGCCATTTATGTTAAGGCGCAAACCTTTATACTTACCCCACGATGAATACCATAGCCCAACGTCTCGCGCAAATTCGGACTCGCATCACAGCCGCCGAGCAACGTTATCAGCGTCCACCCGGCTCGGTTAAATTACTCGCCGTCAGCAAGACCCGTCCCATCGAAGAACTACAGGCGTTGCAGGAACTCGGGCAACACTATTTTGCTGAGAACTACCTGCAGGACGCCCTGCCTAAAATTGCCCACCTGAATGAAGACACTGAATGGCACTTTATCGGTCCCCTTCAATCCAACAAAACCCGAGCAGTCGCCGAGCATTTTCACTGGATTCACACCCTCGAACGGCTAAAAATTGCTCGTCGCCTAAACCAACAACGCCCTGACTCCCTGCCGCCATTGAATGTCTGCATTCAGGTTAATATTTCTGCCGATCCAGACAAGTCCGGTCTCAGCCCGGAGGCCGCAGAAGTGCTGGCAGATGAGCTTCTCGAGCTGCCCCGGCTGCGCCTGCGTGGACTAATGACCCTGCCACGTCGGGAAAGTGAGATTGAGCAACAGCGCCCAGCTTTTCGGCAACTGCATGCGTTATACGTACAGCTCGGTCAACGCGGTTTTGCGCTGGACACATTGTCGATGGGCATGACCCATGATCTGGAAGCGGCCATTGCCGAAGGCAGCACCCTGGTACGCATTGGCAGCGGAATTTTCGGCTCGCGTAAATAAGCGTTATAATAGTTACAACAACAGAATCCACTCCCAGAAATAACCACAGGATATAAAATACAGGCATGATGAATACGCTCAAAATTGGTTTTATTGGTGCCGGTAACATGGCACGCAGTCTTATTGGCGGACTCATCAGCAGCGGCCTGCCCGCCACCAGTATCCAGGCGGCTGATCCCAATGCCGGACAGCGTCAGACACTGCAAAATGACTTTGGCATCCAGACTCATGCGAACAACCAGCCGCTACTTGAACACAGCAACGTGGTGGTGCTGGCAGTTAAGCCACAGATCCTCAAGAGCGTCTGCCAGACACTCACGCCACACACAAGCTGCCTCTACCTAAGCATTGCCGCCGGTATTCCAACCGCCTCTATCAATCGCTGGCTGGATGAGAAAACCGATGCTGAACCACTGGCCATTATTCGCGCCATGCCCAATACCGCGGCCTTATTGCAAACCAGCGCCACTGCACTTTATGCCAACGACTCCGCCAGTACGGCACAACGAGAAAGCGCCGAAGCCATTATGCGCGCCGTCGGCCTGACGCTGTGGGTAGAAAATGAGGCACAGATGGACGCGGTGACCGCCTTGTCCGGCAGTGGCCCGGCGTATTATTTTCTGTTCATGGAAGCCATGATTCAGGCGGCAGAAGAAATGGGGCTGAGCCAAAAAACAGCCCGTCTGCTGACCGTAGAAACCGCCTTTGGCGCGGCCAAGATGGCGCTGGAAATTGACGAACAACCAGCCACCCTGCGCCAGAAAGTCACCTCACCCGGCGGCACCACCGAGCGTGCCATTAATACATTTGAACAGGGTGGGCTTGATAAACTGGTCAACACGGCACTCACCGCCGCGCGTGATCGCGCCCGTGAGCTAGCTGAAGAACTGGGGAAATAATGTTCTGGTGGGCCAGTGCCCACCCTACATTAACGATAAAACACTCAACGTAGGGTAGGCAGTGCCCACCCTGCATTAACAATAAAAACTCAGCGTAGGGTGGGCATCGCCCACCATCTACCTGGCAGTACAAGAAAACAGGAAAAAACCATGGGTTATTTTAGCAACGCCGGCGCTTTTCTTATTCAGACCCTGTTTGGGCTTTATATTCTGGTTGTTATGATACGCTTTCTATTGCAATGGGTACGCGCCGATTTTTATAATCCGCTGTCCCAGTTTCTGGTCAAAATCAGCAACCCACCATTGCTGCCCCTGCGCCGCATTATCCCCGGCTTCGGCGGCCTCGATAGCGCCGCTATCGTGCTGATGTTGCTACTCAAATATGCCGAGTTGTTGCTGCTTTCCCTGCTCCCCGGCCATAGTCTGCCTAACCTGCTCGGGCTTGGCATCCTGACGCTGGTGGAGCTACTGGCACTGCTCTTAAATGTTTTTTTGTTTGGCATTTTTATTCAGGCCATCCTCAGCTGGATTGGCAATACCGGTCATAACCCGGTCGCCTCCCTGCTCTACCAGCTCACCGCGCCCATCCTCCGCCCCTTCCGCAATTTAATACCGCCCATCTCTGGTATGGATCTCTCGCCGATGGCGGCGATTATCGCGCTCTATCTGGCGATGCTGCTGATTATCGCGCCACTACAGGATCTCACTCGCGGGCTGGCCTATAGTATGTCGCCAACAATGGGCTTTTGACTGACACCCCCTTCTACTGCTGGCAGGGTAAAACGCTACTGCTGCGGCTCCACGTACAGCCGCGCGCCAGCCGCGATGAGCTTTGCGGACTGCACGGCGAGCGCCTGAAAGTACGTATTACCGCCCCACCCACCGACGGCAAGGCCAACCAGCATTTACGTAAATTCCTGGCTCAGCTATTCCAGGTTCCCCCCTCACGGGTTAACTTGCTGCATGGTAGTAGCAGTCGCAGCAAGCAATTCACCATCGAAAACCCTCAACAACTGCCCGCCAACATTCAGCGCCCAGCATCCCAGTAAAACTTAAACTTCTCCCTCCATCTGCCGTTATAACCTCAGTAATTGCAGCAGGATCAGGCTGTTGAGGGCAAAGTGTGATGCGTTTCGCATTTTGTTACGTATACCTGATTTGCTTCCTCGCTATATTATTGGGTATTAAAATAAAACCGAGTTCACTATGGCAACAAACCGTTTTACTGATCAAATGCAGGCCTATGGTCGCT
>CAZIJT010000072.1:0-12602 GCA_964539595.1 uncultured Thiohalophilus sp.
CCGCACATCCACAAAATGCCCAGCTATCGCTGCCGCTGCCGCCATCGCCGGACTGACTAAATGCGTGCGTCCGCCCTGCCCCTGCCGACCTTCAAAATTTCGATTGGAAGTCGAGGCACAACGTTCGCCTGGCTCCAGTTTGTCCGCATTCATAGCCAGACACATGGAACAACCCGGCTCGCGCCATTCAAATCCGGCATCAATAAAGACTTTATCCAGGCCTTCTTCTTCGGCCTGTTTTTTCACCAAACCTGAACCCGGCACCACCAGTGCCAGGCTGACGTTATCCGCCACCTTGCGACCTTTGGCTACCACCGCCGCCGCACGCAGATCTTCAATACGCGAGTTAGTGCAGGATCCAATAAAGGCTTTGTCGATCTGGATCTCGGTGATCGGCGTGTTGGCTTCCAGTCCCATATAGTTTAATGCCGCTGTCATACCGTCACGTTTAACACTATCGGACTCATTGGCCGGATCCGGCACCCGTTCCCCCACGGCCACCACCATTTCTGGCGAGGTTCCCCAGGTCACCTGCGGTTTGATACTGGCCGCCTCGATCACGATTTCTTTATCGAACAGCGCATCGGCATCCGAGTGCAGGGTTTGCCAGTTGGCCACTGCACGCTCCCAGAGATCCGCCTTCGGCGCATAGGGACGGCCTTTGACATAATCAATCGTGGTTTGATCGACCGCCACCATGCCCGCACGCGCACCAGCCTCAATCGCCATATTGCACAAGGTCATCCGACCTTCTATCGACAGTTCACGGATTGCCTGTCCGGCAAACTCAATCGCATAACCCGTGCCGCCTGCGGTGCCAATCTCACCGATAATCGCCAGCACGATGTCTTTGGCAGTTACCCCAACCGGGGCTGCACCCTCGACACGAATACACATGGCTTTGGATTTGCTCTGCAACAGACACTGGGTCGCTAAGGCATGTTCGACTTCAGAGGTACCGATGCCAAATGCCAACGCACCAAATGCGCCATGGGTGGAGGTATGCGAGTCGCCGCAGACCACGGTCATACCCGGCAGGGTCGCGCCTTCTTCGGGGCCAATCACATGCACAATACCCTGACGGGGATCGTTTATCGTGAACTCGGTAATCCCGAACTCCTGACAATTTTTATCCAGGGTCTCAACCTGCAAACGGGCGACGGGATCGGCAATACCGTCAACACCGCTGAGGCGCTCCGTCGTCGTGGTTGGCACATTATGATCCGGGGTGGCCAGATTCGCCGACACCCGCCAGGGCGTGCGTCCAGCCAGGCGCATACCTTCAAAGGCCTGCGGAGATGTCACTTCGTGTACCAGGTGCCGATCAATATAGATCAATACTGCACCGTCACCGGCATCACGCACCACATGGGCATCCCATAATTTGTCGTATAAGGTTTTATCTGCCATTTCATCACCCATTTCTGATTTAGAACTTCAACGCAAAGGCGCAAAAACGCAAAGGACGCGACCGGAGCAAAGCGTAGGAAGTACCGAATGAAACTCGCAAAGCGAGGTTCCCACGGTGCAAAGAACCGAATCAAAAAACCCCACATCTTTGCATTACAAACACAATCCACACGCAATGCGCCACTGGCCATGAATACTAGTCCAGCCTATACTATTACACAAATTCATTATTTTTATATTTATCATTCTAAATGGGAATACAAAGAATGAATATCACCAACTTACAGGCCTTTATCTCGGTCGCCGAAACCGGCTCGTTTTCCCGCGCCGCCGAGCACATCCACATCACCCAGCCCGCGGTCAGCAAGCGCATCGCGGCACTGGAGGCCGAGCTGGATACCTGCCTGTTCGACCGCATTGGTCGGCAGGTATCACTCACCGAAGGCGGTCAAGCACTGCTGCCCCGTGCCCAACATATTTTGCTGGAAATCGAGGACAGTCGCCGCACCCTGCACAATCTTTCTGCACAGGTCGGCGGCAGCTTAAAAATGGCAACCAGTCACCACATCGGCCTGCATCATCTTCCCCCCGTGCTGCGTCAGTTTAGCGCTCGCTATCCAGCCGTGGATCTGGATCTGGGTTTCATGGAATCAGAAGAAGCCTGCCGAGCGATCCATCACGGTGATCTGGAATTAGGCGTCATCACTCTGCCCTTGGAGGCTGACACGGATTTAAACATACAGCCACTCTGGCACGACCCTCTGGAGGTAGTTGTGGGCAAACCCCATCCCTTCTACTCACAGGTTCCCGACACGCTTGATGATCTATTGATGTACCCTGCTATTTTGCCCGAACGTAACACCTACACCCGCGAACTCATCGAGATGGCCATTAACAAAACTATCAACGTACGCATGTCTACTAATTATCTGGAAAGTATAAAAATGCTGGTAAGTGTGGGACTGGGCTGGAGTGTATTGCCGCGCAGCATGCTGGGTGACGATCTGATAATGATTGAACTTAAGGGACTGAAAATACAGCGCGAACTAGGTGTGGTCTGGCATGCACGGCGCACACTTTCCAATGCGGCCAGCGCCATGATCACAGCATTGAAGTTAGCGGGATAAACACTGCCTTACAATTTGCGAATGTTTGCAACAGGTTGAGCCAACAACGCGCTCACTTCATCAACAGGCAAGGGTTTACTAAAATAGAACCCCTGCACTTCATCACACCCCTGTGCCTTCAGGTACTGTAATTGTTCTTTTGTTTCCACACCTTCGGCCAGCACTTTCAGCTTCATACTATGACCCAGCGCGATAATCGAGACAATCATCTCGGCATCATCCGGGTTGCTCATAATATCTTGTACAAAGGAGCGATCAATCTTAAGCCTGTCTAAGGGGAATCGACGAATATAACTCAGTGAAGAGTAGCCCGTACCAAAGTCATCAATAGACAAGCCCACACCATTATCATGCAAGATCGCCAGCGTATCGGTAATAATGTCAGTATCGTGCATAATGATACTTTCAGTCAGTTCCAGATCCAGGTTTTTCGGCTCCACACCGGTTTCCAGCAACGTGCTTTGCACCACTTTTGCCAACCCTGGTTTCCAGAACTGACGTGCAGATAGATTTACCGCCATCCGTATTGGCGCATAGCCCGCATCCTGCCATGTTTTCAGTTGTCGGCAGGCGGTCTTCAATACCCACTCACCTATTGGCACAATCAGGCCGGTCTCTTCCGCCACCGAAATAAAGCGATCCGGTAGCACCATTCCCAGTTCAGGATGTTCCCAACGCAGCAGGGCTTCGACACCAATAATCTGATGATCCTCAAGTGAATACTGCGGCTGGTAATGAAGAATCAGTTCGTTTTTCTTCAAGGCCTGTCGCAGGTAAGTTTCTATAGAAAGCCGCTCCTGCACCTCGGTGGTCAACACCGACGTGTAAAATTGGTAGTTGTTACGCCCCTGTGACTTGGCGCAATACATCGCCACATCAGCATTGCGCAACAGAGTGTCAGAATCTGCACCGTCAGCGGGATAGAGACTGATACCAATACTGGCGCTGATAAAGATATCCTGTTTATCGACAAGAAACGGGCGGGAAAACAACGCCAGCGTATTCTCAGCAATCAAGGCCACATCCTGACGGCTCTTGATCCTGCCGGTGATCATCACAAATTCATCCCCACCAAGACGGGCAAAGGTGTCTTCGCTACGAATATTATCCTGAACCCGCAAGGCAACCTGCTTTAATAAATTATCGCCCTTGGCATGGCCCATGGAATCATTGATATTTTTGAACATATCCAGATCGAGGAATAGCACGCCAACCTGTTCATCATTGCGCAGTGCCACTTGCAACTCATGTTCCAGACGCGCAAGGCAAAGCAGGCGGTTGGGCAGATTAGTCAACGCATCATGGTGAGCCATATGTTCCAGTCGGTTCTCGACGTCTTTGATATTGCTAATGTCACTAAACACGCCGATATGATGCGTCAACTCGTCATTGTGATTTTTAAATGTATTCACACTCAGCAATTCGGGATAGATTTCACCATTTTTACGTCGATTCCATATTTCCCCACTCCACTGACCTGTCTCTTGGATTGTCTGCCACATGGCCTCATAAAAAACTTTATCGTGTCGACCAGACTGAAGCAGCGAAGGATTCTTGCCCAGTAATTCTTCTTCACTATAGCCAGTAATCTCGGTAAAGGCCTTATTAACACTAACAATCTGGTGTTCAGCATTAGTAATCAAAATGCCTTCCGAGGTATTTTCAAATACGACTGCGGCTCGGCGCAGTTTCTGCTGGTTAAGTTCAATTTCAGCCACCATATGATTAAAGCCCGCAACCAGGGCCTGCAATTCCTCGAATACAGGGCTGATCATGGAAGGCCGGTAATCCTGTCTGGCGACCCGGCGAAAGTCGGTTGAAATAGCATCAATAGGTCTTATCACCATTTGCAGTAGGCGAATTCCCAGCCAGAAAAAAATCAGTAGAATAATTGCCATCCCCACCACCATCCTGAACAACAGTTCACGAATCGGTGCCAACAGTTTGTCTCGCTCTACCTCAGTAACGATCCTGAGATCGATATCCTTGAGGATAAACGTACTACCAAACACCAGCTTGCCATTGATACCGGTATAACTCCGATCATGCGGCCAGCGCTCACCGGCCAGCAAGGCCTCAACAATAGGGGTTCGGCTTAATTTTTTTCCGACCTCAAGTTTTGACCCAGCTCCTGATTCAGCATTTCGGTTAATGCCAAACTGGGCCAGCAATATCCCCGCAGAGTCCAGCAGATAACTGCTTGCCTTTTCCCCGTGCATCTGAGTTTGCAAACCCTGCCAGAGAATCGCTGCATCAACATGGGCGAGTAAAACGCCCAGTGGTTTTTCTGCTGAGCCAATGGGGGTCGAGATCGCAAAAAAGCTACCTTCGGGATGATAGGCAACCGTACCGATATAGGGCTGGCCAGCTAATGGCCAGGCCACTTCATCTGGCAGCTCAGCTGGATCATAAGGCCAGTGCTTCAACAGCTCATCCAGTCGAGCTAGCGGGGTCAGGTGGTTATGATAGGTTTCCCTGCCGGTGACTAAGCGGCCATCCTCATCAATAATCATTAGCAGATGAATTTCTGGCTCACGTTCTATTACCCTGGCGAGCAACTCTTCAAGTAAGCGCTCGTCCCGTTCTCCTGCCAGAGTATATGCCATCGGATCAGCCTTATTTTCAAGCAGGGTACCCAAACGGGCAATTTCCCGCTCAACATGAACGATGGCCAGCTTCCTGAAAAAATCCTCCTGTTGTAGCGACTTCTCCAGCAACAGTTGGTAATACAACATTCCCCCCCAGATCAACATAATCAATGTCGGGATTGCCGCCACTAGAAATAGCAAACTGTACCAGGATTTCTTGAGTGAAAGATTAACTGTCATATGACTTAACTATAGCGTTATATGGTTAAACTAAAAACCACCGTAGATCCTATGTTGAGTTGGAATCAGTTAAATGTTTAAGCCTTTGTTCGTCAATCCGACAGCCCAAATAAGCCGCGATAATACGAATGTCTTTCTCAGCATTCCCCAGGCAACTGGTCGCACCGGGTGAAGGTGTCATATTGAAAATAATACCCTCACCCGTATCAATTTTAGCTTCACCCAGATGCAGTTCACCCTTGCGTTTATCAATCATCACCGGCCTCACGCCACCAATGCCTTTAGCAAATTGTATGTCGGCTAATTGTAATGAGGGGATAACCTTGCGCGCATCTTTCAAAAACAAACGCCGACGTATGCCCGGTATTTCAAACAACATATTGCGAAAAATATAATTGCGTATATCGGATACCCGCAACAGCTTCCAGAATGCCTGCAGGACTTTATGATCCAGACGCAGCACCTGAAAGAACTCAGGCAAGGTTTTTATGTTGTAACGCTCCAGCATCGGCACTACCAGTGCAGTCGGACCAAAGCGCGTTTTTCCTGGTGCGAGAATATCGGGATCGCCATGCACCGCCGCAAACGGCAGCTTGTCATTTTGCACTGTATAGACTTTGCCATTCAGACATTTTGGTGCGTAATAGAAACTACCCGCCATTGGCAAACAGGAATAATAGTGGCCATACCCCATACGGTGGGCAAACAATAAACTGTGGCCACCGGCACAAACCACCACAAAGCGTGCCTGAAACTCACCCCGGTTTGTTTTTACCTGAAACAGCTCAGCCTGCTTTTCAAGTTTGCTGACATAGGTCGACAGGCAAACGTTTATATCTTTATCTTTCTGTGCATTCGCCTGTTCAACAAAGGACGCCGAAAGTGCAGCAAAATTGACCGTGGTGTATTCGCCCACAATGCCAATACCCTTAATCATTTCTCGACGCCCCTTAACAACATTCGGTTCGAGTTTCTCAATTGCTTTTTCATCCAGCCACTGCATCGCGGGGAAGTGAGGGGAAAATGTTTTAAAGCGCTGCTCCAGTACCGCGCACTCCTGCTCTCCGACACCGATCACCATTTTCTGGTGGCGGAAAATAATTTGATCACGATTGGGCAAAGTAGACGTGTAGTTAACCAACATGGCCGCCGTACGCTGCACCTGTTGCGCTTTTTCCAGGGTGTAATTGGTTTCGATATCGCCGCAGTGCAGAGTCTGGCTATTATTACGACCATTGGAATTAACGGCGGCAACCGAATCATATTTTTCCAGCAAGGCAATACGCTGCAAATCGGTAAAAGCTGCCAGTTGATACAGCAAGGCCGTGCCCGAGACACCGCCACCGATAATCAGCACATCATAAACGGGCTTTCCATTCATTCCATTTTGTTCCTGTATTCCCAAGAATACTCCATTTATCGGCCACAACAGACGAGGCTTGACCCAGGCTCGCCTTTTAATCTCTTTGGGGCAAAGTGTGCCCCTGGGTGAAGCGCTACTGTAGGTTCGACTTCAGTCGTACCGGTACTGACACGGGTACGACTGAAGCCGAACCTACATAACTGAGTCCCGTCCGCTTGCGGCAGGGTCGTTTATTTTGACGAAGACTCAATGGGAAGATAGCGCCAGGCTATCAGGAACCCCGCCAACGCCAGCAACATGGCCACCAGAAACATGCTGGTCGCGCCAAAGCCATCAAACAGGTAACCACTGTAAAAGCTGCCCAGCGCGCCCCCGGCTCCGAAACTTACGCTGCTGTACAGCGCCTGCCCCTTGCCCTGATGACGGCCAGTAAAAAAGCCATGAATATACTGAATCGCCACGGCGTGATAAATACCAAAGCTGGCCGCATGCAGGCACTGGGCAACGATGATCAACCCCACCGATTCCGGGTACAGGGCAATAATCAACCAGCGCAGCGCGGTCAGTAACAAACTGCCCAGCAATAATCTGCGCAGGCCAAATAGCGGTGCCAGCCGGGACATCAGCAGAAAAATCCCCACTTCGGCGGCCACGCCCAGCGCCCATAATCCGCCGATGGCAGAAAGCGAATAACCATAATCCTGTAAATAAATAGAAAAGAACGTGTAATACGGCCCGTGGCTGGCCTGCATTAAAAAACAGGCCACCAGCAAGCCCACTACTTCAGGCCGTCGTAACAATTTACGCAGGGGTTCGTGATCCAGACTCATATGCCCGGCGGCCTGTTCAGGCACAAGCAGGCTACTCAACCAGATCCCGCCAAACAGCAGCAACAGAATCATCGGTAACAAACGAATACTATCGCCTTCCAGTACGCTGCCGAGTGCCCAGACGGCGGCAATAAAACCGATGGAACCCCACAGACGAATGCTGCTATAGCGATGGAGTTGATTGCCCAGATGACTAAAGGTGGTGGCCTCAAATTGCGGCAAGGTGGCATTCCAGAAAAAACTGAACACCAGCATCACCAGCAGCAACCAGATAAAACTATCGCTGAAAAACACCCCGACGAAGGCCAGCATGGAAATCAGACAACCCGCTCGCACAATGGCCATACGCCGACCCGTATGATCCGCGACCCAGCCCCAAATATTCGGCGAGATGATCTTGGTCGCCATGATCGTCGCCATCAGATTGCCGATCTCCGCCACGCTGAATCCCACGGAACGGAGATACAAACTCCAATAGGGTAGCAACGCGCCAAGGCTGGCGAAGTAGAAGAAGTAAAAACCGGAAAGTCGCCAGTAGGGCATGGATAATCAGGTCGCTAGTGGCTAGTGGCTAGTAGCAAGGCAGATCGCTCTCTGTATCTAGTCACAGGAAGACGGGATAATGGGAGTCTCTGACTTTACATCCATATTTTGCGCGCGCTGACGCAGGACATGATCCATCAACACAATCGCCATCATCGCTTCGGCGATGGGGGTCGCGCGAATGCCGACACAGGGATCATGACGGCCTTCGGTGACTACCTCCACGGCTTCACCGGCAAGGTTTACGCTGCGCCCGGGAAGACGCAAGCTAGAGGTCGCTTTTAAGGCAATGCTGGCAAGAATATCCTGACCGGAGGAAATCCCACCCAGCACGCCACCGGCATGATTGCTCAGAAAACCATCGGGCGTCATTTCATCCCGGTGTTCAGTCCCCTTCTGCACCACGGATTCGAAACCCGCGCCAATTTCCACACCTTTTACCGCATTGATGCTCATCAACGCATGCGCGAGTTCCGCATCCAGTCGATCAAAAATAGGCTCACCTAATCCCGGCGGCACGCCGGTGGCCACTACGTTGATACGCGCGCCAACGGAATTCCCTTCTTTGCGTAGGGCATCCATGTAGGTTTCCAACTCGCCAACCTTTGCTGCATCAGGGAAAAAGAAAGCATTCTCTGTCACCGCATTCCAGTCAAAGGCTTCAGCTTTGATTGGCCCCAGTTGCGCCATATAACCGCGAATCAACATGCCATATTTTTGTTTCAGGTATTTTTTCGCAATCGCACCCGCCGCGACGCGCATCGCGGTTTCCCGTGCCGAGGAGCGCCCACCGCCGCGATAGTCACGAATGCCATATTTCTGCTGGTAGGTGTAATCGGCATGACCGGGGCGGAAACGATCCATAATGGTTGAATAATCTTTAGACCGCTGATCGGTATTCTGAATAATTAAACCAATCGGCGCACCGGTGGTTTGTCCCTCAAACACACCGGACAAAATTTGTACTTCATCTGCTTCACGACGCTGGGTAGTATGGCGACTGGTGCCCGGCTTGCGTCGATCCAGATCAGCCTGCAGATCAGCCTCTGAGAGTGGCATCCCCGGTGGGCAACCATCAACGATGCAGCCAATGGCCGAGCCATGACTTTCACCAAAACCGGTCACCGTGAATATTTTGCCTATACTATTACCCGACATTAGAAACGTTTCTCATATTTTTATGCTCAGAATAATGCTCCCAGGAAAATGCCACCGGGTGCCCGCTATTCACCACCTCGATTGTGGTATATTCTCCATTATAATTTATACTCGTTGCCGGAAACAGTTAAATTACCTGATGGTATGACTTCTATTATAAAAAACGTAACCAACCAACAATGAAGAACATTCACCGTTCCATCAGCCCCACTCTGCTGACCCTTGCTTTTGGCACCATGATAACACTCTGTGCCGGCATTGGTTTTTTCAGTATCAGCCAATCCAATCAGGCGCATGACGATCTTGAAGCCATTATCGAAAAGGTGGGGCTTAAACTCGAATTAATAAAAGTCATGCATGCCGCATCCCGCGAGCGCAGCATCAATTTATACATCATGGTGACAGAAACCGATCCATTTGAAAGAGACAGTGCTCAACTGCGTTTTAACCAGAATGCGGCTGAATTCAGCCTGGCCTATAACAAACTCCGAGCCATGGATCTTAGTACACAGGAACGAAACATCCTTACCCAACAAACTGCTGCGGTAAATTATACCGTTCCTATCCAGAAGCAGGTCGCCGAACTCGCCTGGGAAGGCAAGTTAAAGCAAGCTCAGGAATTAATGACCGGAAAAACCATTCAAGCACAAAACAAAGTCATTGAACACATTAATAAACTGCAACAACTACAGTACAAGTCTATCGCTAAAATTGAAACTCTGGCGGATCAGTCAAACCAACACACAAATAACATACTCTACGTATTAATTACTCTAGCACTATTACTTGGCGGCAGTCTCGCCATTTACACGACTCGCTATATAAGGCGTATCGAAAGAACGATTAGCAAGGAAAAAGAACTTGCCCAGGTTACTTTGCAATCAGTCGGCGATGCCGTTATTACCACCGACAACCACGGCTATATAAAATTTATGAATCCAGTAGCCGAACATCTTACTGGCTACTCCTGCGATGATGCCATCAACCAGCCTCTTGAAAAGATTTTCAATATCATATCCGAAAGCGATCATGTTGAAATAGAAAACCCAATCAGCACGGCATTGAGTGAGCACATCATCCTTTCACTGACTGACGACGTTATTTTAATAAAAAAAGATGGTAAGGAATTCGCCATCGAGCTAACCGCCGCGCCTATCATGGATAACATGCATGACATATTTGGCGCAGTGCTGACTTTTCGAGATGTCAGTGAGATGCGATCAATGTCTTACAAGCTGAGTTATCAGGCCACCCATGACAGCCTTACCGGATTAGTGAATCGCCGAGAATTTGAACTACGGCTGGAACAAACTATTCAGAATGCGCGCCGCGAAAAAACCTCTCATGCTCTGTGTTATATGGATCTCGATCAATTTAAGGTTGTCAATGATTCAGCGGGGCATGCCGCAGGTGACGAACTATTAAAACAACTCGCGCACAAACTCTCACCGCTACTTAGAAAAAGTGACGTGCTGGCACGCCTTGGCGGCGATGAATTCGGTGTATTACTGGAAGGTTGTAACGAAAAGCAGGCTAAGAAAATTGCCGAACTCATGCGCACCACCATCAAGGAAAGCCGTTTCCCCTGGGGCAACAATACTTTTGAGGTGGGCGTTAGTATTGGCCTGGTACCTATAACTGCCGAATCCGGTGGCGTATCAGATGTGCTCAGTGCAGCTGACACCACCTGCTACACGGCAAAAGAGAATGGCCGTAACCAGGTTCAGGTTTATCGTGAAGACAACATCGAATATACAAAACGCAAAACAGAGATGCGCTGGGTTCAGGATATTCAGCGCTCACTGGATACCAATTCTTTCATGCTCTATTGTCATAAAATTGTTCCCATCAATGGTAACAGTCAATACAAGCGTTTTTGCGAACTACTAATACGCCTGAAAACCAGCGAAGGCAAGATGATACCGCCTATGGCTTTTCTGCCCGCAGCCGAACGCTATGATCTAATTCAGGATATTGATAAGTGGGTAGTACATAACGCATTAACCACCTTGCACCAACATCAGAATGAGAAGCTTCCTGAAAAACTCTTCTTATCCATCAATCTGTCAGGCCAGTCACTAAGTGACAGTGGTTTTCTTGACTATGTGCGTATAGAAATACTCAACAGTGGCTGTTCTCCCGACCATCTGTGTTTTGAAATAACTGAAACCGCCGCCATTGCCAACATGAGCAAAGCCATTCATTTTATTAGCTCATTAAAAGAGCTGGGCTGCAAATTTGCTCTGGATGATTTTGGAAATGGTCTGAGCTCTTTTGCTTACCTAAAGAATATGCCCGTAGATTTTATCAAGATCGATGGTAGTTTTATACGCGACATCTGTCATGACAAAATGGATCATGCCTTTGTTGAAGCCATTCACCGCATTGCCACAATGATGGATATTGAAACTATTGCAGAATATGTGGAAAATGAAGAAACGCTGGTAAGGCTAAAAGAAATTGGTATTCACTACGCTCAGGGCTTCCATATAGACAAGCCTAAAGACATTTCAGAACTTTGCGACAAGACCTCACCTGTCAGCTTCTAATGTTATTTAGAATTCTCAATAGGAATATCCAGGGGAAACCCTGAATAAACTTCCCCGCAGCAAGCTGACGGGGTATGAGTGGTAGGTTCGGCTTCTACCCTGCGGAAATTAATCAGGATTTCCCTAGCTTGATATCACTATTTTCTTTTACGAACAAGACTGGAAAAAGACGGCGGAGAAGCCTCAACCGCCTTCAATGTACTCCAGCTTATAACCTTGTTGCGGCCACTTTCTTTTGCTGCATAGAGTGATTTGTCTGCTTCATCTATTATTTGATCAAATTTTTTGGCACCAAATTCTAGCGATGAAACACCAAAACTACAGGTTATCGGACGCTCTATTATTTTTTCATTTTCAATTCCACCCCTGAGCTCCTCAAGCATAACGATAGCCTGAATGATAGTTTTACCCATAAGGACAATGCAAAACTCTTCACCACCATAACGGCACACCAGACCATATTTCGACATAACTTCTCGGGTTAATCTGGCGACCATTTTAATAACGACGTCACCTGTCGAATGTCCAAACTGATCGTTAACTGACTTAAATAAATCAATATCTATCATTGCACATATAAACTCAGTTTTGCCTATTTTTGCCAGACTAAATTCTGCTTCTGCCTTTTCAAAAAAGGCTCGCCTGTTCAGGCATCCTGTTAATGAATCCTCTGACGCCAATCGCTTAAGATGCTTATTTTGTCGTCTTACTTCACTTTGTGATTCATTTAACAATGACAGAGTGGCTTGTAACTCTTCATTTTTTCTTTCTATTTCTGTTACATCATTAAATGT
>CAZIJT010000073.1:0-4592 GCA_964539595.1 uncultured Thiohalophilus sp.
TCGTCGGGCTCATAACCCGAAGGTCGTTGGTTCAAATCCAGCCCCCGCTACCAAATAGTGCAAAAGGCCAGAGCTAATTCCTCTGGCCTTTTTTTATTATTCGAGGCCGCACCAGGCCGACAGGCAATAAACTATTTATGGCTGGAATTAGTCGGTCTGGCGACAGCTAGATTTATGCTCACCAGGAAAGTAGCGCCTTGGCCAGGACTGCTTTCGATGCTGATATCTCCGTTCATCAGGTTGACCAGTTTTTTGCAAATTGTAAGCCCCAGACCAGTACCACCAAATTTTCGAGTAGTGGAACCGTCTGCCTGGGAGAAAGAGTCAAACAGCCGGGACTGGTTTTCCGGGCTGATGCCGATACCCGTATCTTCAATTTTAAAACTTAGTTGTACATGCTCATGGTCGCTCTGTTCTGAGGTCGAGGTTCCCTGGCAACTTATTTCCAGAAGGACGTGACCATGCTCGGTAAACTTGATGGCATTGCCAATCAGGTTAATCAGTATCTGGCGAATGCGCCCGGCGTCGCCAAGCAGATACCGTGGGCAGTCAGGCGCATAATTAAAGATTAAATCCAGGTTTTTTTCCCTGGCTTTGATACTGAGTAAATTAATTACTTCAAAAGCCGTTTGTTCAAGATTGAATTCAAGCAGTTCAAGATCCATCTTTTCTACTTCCATCTTGGATAAGTCAAGAACATCATTAATAATAACCAGCAGGGCATTTCCGGAGTGAGTGATGATTTTTAGATATTCATATTGTTCCTCGTCCAGCCGGGTATCCGTCAGTAACTGAGCCATCCCCAGTATGCCATTCAGAGGAGTGCGTATTTCGTGACTCATGATCGAAAGAAATTCGGACTTTGCCCTGGCCGCAGCCTCGGCTGCATCCCGGGCAGCGGCTAATTCCTGGGTCTGGTGTTCAAGCTGTAACTGTTTTTCTTTTAGCTCGGAAATATCCAGAAAACTCCCTACGTAATGCGTGACATGCTCCTGTTCATCCCTGACCGCAGTTAAGGATGCCCATTGTAGATATATTTCACCGTTTTTACGCCGGTTCCATATCTCGCCTGACCATTGCCCCGTGTATATGAGGCTATTCCACATCCTTATATAAAACTCGGGTGTATGACGGCCTGACTGCAGAAGGCGAGGATTACGGCCAATAACCTCCTCTGCGCTATAGCCAGTAATATGGGTGAAAGCATGGTTGACTCGCACAATGTTTGCATCAGGGTCGGTAATAATGATGCCTTCCTGGGTATCAAAGGCGATGGCGGCAATGCGCAATTCGGTTTCAGTACGTTTTTGTTCGCTAATATCCCTGATGATACCGCTAAACATACGCTTCTCGCCTATATCAATTTCGCTGATTCTCAGTTCAATGGTGATGGTGGTAGCATCTTTTCGAACTCCCTCCACTTCCACACTCTGGCCAATGATGTGAGGATCATCGGTATTTTGATAACGCGATAAATAAGCATCATGGGCGCTGGCATAAGGCTCTGGCATGAGCATCTTGATATTTTGATCCAGGACTTCAGCAGCATCATAGCCGAAGATACGTTCTGCCGCCGGGTTGAAGCTTTCAATATTGCCATGGTCGTCAATGATAATAAGGGCATCGGCCATAGTATTGATCACGGCACGTTGTTGCGCCTCGCTGAATCGAGCATCTGTTAACGCCTGCTTCAAATCTGCATGAGACTGCTCAAGTTTAACTCGCATATTTTCAAAGATGCGGGTCAACTGACCTACTTCATCGTTACTCGTTCCAGGCAGTTTTTCCCTGTAATTTCCCTCCGCCAGTCTGGTCGCGGCCTTCTGCAATCGTAACAGGGGTTGACGAACAAGATAATTCTGCCAGAAGGCGCTGGTAAGGATAATTATGGCAAAGGCCACAATGAGTAATTGCTCAATCTGGTAGATGCGTTGCAGGTCCTTTTGTCTTTCATTTGCCCAGTCAACTGCAAGTAACAATCGCCCAAATGGTTTTCCGTCAAAATACAGGTTATGACTAAGCTCAAAAATATATTTTCCCGATGCGGGAACTGATGCTGTAGAAGGATAAAGCTGATGACCTTCGCGATCATAGACTATAATTTGTGGCCAGTCTTTTTTATGCAGATCCATCTCCTGGTTCAGGAATGAATTCATGTATGCAAAATCACCTGATATCTGGACCCTCGTCAATTCCGGATCCAGCATTTTCATCAGCATTTCATGTGTTTCTTTATAGTCCCTGTACTCATTATCCAGGTAGTCGTTTACCCAGTAAAAATGCAAAAACAGGACGAAGGCTATAAAACCTGTTATAAGTGGAATTAATAATTTGAAACGAATATCCATCATCGCCTTTTATTTGCGTGGAAACGTTCCTGCCTCATTTTTCAGGAGGGAGGTAATTATTTGTCGTGGCAATACGGATTCTTATCAATGTTTTTGCCGGGAGTTCATTTTTGTTTTTGCTTGAAATTCTCCGGCAGGAATGACGTAAATTAAATGTATATTGCATAATCGACAGCCTAATTAGTAACCTGAGTTCTAAAGGTCATGCTTATTCCATTGGTAAATGGCTTTAACTTTATTTCCGGGTTCAAAGTAGACAACGGATGTACATAATTGTCTGACCAGGGAGATACCGCGGCCGCTTAATGAATGCTCATCAGTTGGGTTATCAGAATAATCTTTATAGTTAAACCCGGCGCCACTATCTTTGAAGATAATATTGACCTGGCCGCCTGTTTCATGGAATTGTATTTGCAGTGTTATGCGAATACATCCTTTATCCAGAGTGCTGAGACGTTGTTCCCGTTCAGAAAAATATTTCTCAAAACCCTCGGCGTTTGACTTTAATTTAGAATCAAGACCAAGAACGCCATGATCGAGTGCATTGATATAGAGTTCACTCAGGATTATAAAGAGGCTCTGATGTGGGACATTATCGTTTGTTAATTGATTTATATGGTTAATTATTAGCGGGACTGGATCAACATTTCTAAGCTCATAAGCATTAAACTGCATACTTATTTCTGATGAGTCGCTTGCAGAATCTTCTTCTATTTCAGGAGATCTCAGAACTTCCAGCTTTTCCTCATAAAACTGAAGTATCGTTTCTACATCCCACGGAGGGAGATTCTCCGGAATGCAGGGGATTTCCACAAGGCTGATATCATCAGCCTGTGGACTATCATGACAAAAGGCATCAAATGTCCGTACTACATCTTCAAAACATGCGCTGGTATTATCGCTTTTTTGCATGGCAAGAAGGGACTGCTCAAAACGTTGTTCGCCAAATTGTTCGCCATCAACATTGGTGGCTTCAAGAAGACCATCGCTGGACAGTATTACTCTGTCACCATATATGATGTCATAGTATTCACATATGTTTGAGAAATTGAAATCCGGAATAATTCCCAGAGGCATTCCCAGCGAAGACATGCGTTCCTTGATTACACTGCGATTTTTGTCCAGCAACAATATATCCGGCATGCCACAATTGCATACGGTAATATATTTAAGGTTGCTGCTGATACTTATATACTGGGCTGCCATGAACATATTTGTGGGCAAAAGGTTGTTAAGTTTTCTATTGATACCATTTAAAATTTCATCAATACTATATCCTTTGGCGGTCATGGCGTGGAATACTTCAGATGCGGGCAGAGCACCGAGTGCGGCGGATAGTCCATGGCCGGTAAAATCGGCCAGGAGAATATGAATGTCACGGGAAGGGGTGAAAGCGGTTAACAGCATATCGCCACTAAATAGATCAGCGGGCCTCAGCAAGTTATGAATGTGCTCTATATTGGCATTACCTTTGGCTACAACCTCGGTAAATATATGCTCAGCGACTTTTTGCTCGTGGTATATTTTTTGATTCAGTTCGGTGATTTCCCTGTGAAAATCACGTATCCGTTCCATGGAACGGATTTTTGCCTGTAACTGGATCATGTCGACAGGTTTGGTAAGAAAATCATCGCCACCGGCATCAATACAGTGTGTGATGGTGTCACTGTCTGTCATGGCAGTGAGGAAAATGATAGGGATAAATTCCCCGTTGTTCATGGATTTTATCCGTCTTGATGATTCCAGGCCGTCCATAACTGGCATCATGATATCCATGAAAATGATATCTGGATGTTCTTCGCTATAACAGTCAATAGCCTGCCTGCCGTCCTCAGCTTCTACGACTTCAAAACCTGCCTTACTCAGAAACCCTTTTAATACGAGACGGTTGGTGGTATCGTCATCCACCACCAGCGCCTTGCCGCGATGGGTCGATGGCTGCAAAGATGCTGCTATAATTTTTTCTGGAAAACCGTTCATGTATTATTTTCGTATTTTAGTTAATATCGAACTGACGTTTAAAATTCGCCATGTCGAGTATTTTCCTGATCCCTTCGGCCGGTTTATTAAGGATAACTTTTCCTTTACAGCCATCCGCATGTTCTTTCAGTAATAGCAACATTCCCAATGCAGAGCTATCCATGTATTCGGTGCGCGACAGTTCTACCTGGAATACCTGGCCGGGGTTGCAGTTATTTCGGTAAGTTTCTCGAAATTCTTTTTGACAGGAAAAATCAAAACGTC